>JABFWM010000408.1 GCA_013362195.1 Acidobacteriota bacterium | reverse complement strand
CATCGCGCATGAACAAGAAGACCCGTTACTTCATGGCCGCATCCGCGGCAATCCTCGCGGCCGGGCTCTGCACCGGCCTGGTCGCCTATTACGGGGGAGGGTTCCCCTCGCTCTCCGCTTCGCGGACGGGTCCCGCGGAACTGAGCTACGTCCCCGCCGACGCTACCGTCGTCGCCTATGCCGACGTGGGCGAAGTGATGGCGTCGCAGCTCCGGCAGCGGCTGAAGCAGACCATCATGCCGGACGAGCGCGGACAGAAAGAGTTCTACGAACATACCGGCATCGACATCGAGCGCGATATCCAGTACGTCGTCGCGGCAGTGACCTCGGCGGCGCCTGAGAACGCCAATGGCCTCGTGGTAGCGCGGGGCAACTTCAATCCCACGCAGCTCGAAACGCTGGCCCGCGAGCATGGCGGCGTGGTCGAGGAATACAAGGGCAAGCGCCTCGTCACCGTTGCGGGCGACGGCCCGAACCGCGTCGAGGCCGGGCGCCGCGACGACGAACGTTCCGCGATCCAGGTCCGCCACGATCATCCTCACCGGATGACGCTCGCCTTCCTCGAGCCCGGCCTGGTGGCGATCGGCAGCGAAGCGGCCATCAAGAGCTCGATCGACGCGCAGCTCACCGCGCACAGCATCACCAGCAATGAAGAGATGATGGAGCTGGTTTCCGACATCGAGCGCGGCAACAACGCGTGGGCGGTGGGCCGCTTCGATGCGATTGCCTCGGAAGCGCGGCTGCCCAGTGAGATCCGGAACCGCCTCCCGGCGGTGAAGACGTTCGCGGTGATGTCGCACATCGACGGCGGCGTCGCCGGCACGCTCCGCGCCGAAGCGCGCGACGATGAGTCAGCCGACAACCTGCGCCAGGTCGTGCAGGGCTTCCTCGCCCTGGGCCGCATGCAGGCGCAGAGCGATCCGAAGATCGCGGCGCTTCTCAGTTCGCTGCAGCTCTCGGGCACCGGCAAGACCGTCGCGCTGTCGTTCGCGGTTCCCTCGGAGATCTTCGAGATGCTGCCGAAGTACAAGGGGGAGCGCGGGGCCGAGCGCGAGAGCGGCCCGGATCTGAAGCCGGCGCCGTGGGCGCCGCCGGCGCCGCCGGAACCTCCCAAGCCGCCGGTTCCGCCGACGCCGGACAGATAAGCGAGTGAGACGCCGGGCCGACTGCAACGAGTCGGCCCGATGTGTGTACGGGCGCCCTTGCACCCCGCCCCAATCCGCCGTACGCTTCTTCCGCTGTGGCTTCCGACCTGGTTTTCTTTTACGGCACGCTGATGGCTGGCTTCGATCGCCGGCGTCGCGCCGGGATCGATGACAAGCTGCGCTACATCGGGCGCGGATCGATTCAGGGAAAGCTCTTCGATCTCGGCATCTATCCGGCGGCGGTGGCCTCCGACGAAGGACGCATCTGGGGTGAGGTCTACGAGGCGACCGACGCGGCCGCGGTGCTGGCCGCGCTCGACGGGATCGAAGGCTACAGTCACCGCGATCCGGATCGCAGCCTGTACATCCGCAAGCAGGTCGGAGTGACGCTCCCCGATGGCACTCACGCGCAGGCGTGGGTCTACTTCTACAACGCCCCGCTCGGGCGCGCGCAACGCATCACGTCCGGCGATTACCTGGAGCACGTCACCGTCAGATGACATACCGCGCTGCCGTCGTTCTTGCTGCCGTCCTGCTGTACGCTCCCGCTCACGCACAATCGCCCCCACCATCGTCGTCGTCACCGCGCCCGCCGGCAGCGGCGGGGCTCGATCCGCGGATCGAAAAGCTCGTCGCCTCGATTTCGGAGCAGCGGCTGCGGCAATTGCTGGAAAAGCTCGTGAGCTTCGGCACGCGCAACACGCTCTCTGACGCCAGCTCGCCCACCCGCGGGATTGGCGCGGCGCGGCAGTGGATTTTCGACGAGTTGAAGCGAACGAGCCCGCGGCTGCAGGTCAGCTTCGACACCTACACCATCCCGCAGGGGCGGCGCATCACGCGGGAGGTCGAACTGCGCAACGTGATGGCGGTGCTGCCGGGCAAATCGCCGCGGCGGATTTATGTGAGCGGCCACTACGACTCGATGAACCTGGGCGCGCGCGGACAGCTGGCGGGGAACACCCGCGAGCCCGCGGACGGACGCGGTGCGCCGCAGGAAGTCGTCCGCCCCGGCGCAGAGGCGCAGGCGCCTGGCGAACCCGCAGCGCCCGCCGCCGACCCGCAGCAGCGTCCGAACCAGGACTACGACATCGATGCGCCGGGCGCGAACGACGACGGCAGCGGGACGGTGTTGTCGATGGAGCTGGCGCGCGTCTTCGCCGAGAGCGGCATTGAATTCGACGCAACGCTCGTGTTCATGACCGTCGCGGGCGAAGAGCAGGGGCTCGTCGGCGCCGGCGCGTACGCGAGGAAGGCCAGGGCCGAGAACGTCCCGATCCAGGCCTGGTTCAACAACGACATCGTCGGCGGCTCCGTGGGCGGCGACGGCATCACCGATGGCGCGAGCATCCGCCTCTATTCCATTGGCCCGGAGGATTCGCCGTCCCGATCGCTGGCGCAGTTCACGCGGCGCATCGCGGCGCAATACGTGCCGTCGCATCGCGTGCGCCTGCTGGCACGGTCGGATCGGTTCAGCCGTGGCGGCGATCACAGCGCGCTCAACGCGCAGGGGTTCGCGGCAATCGGCTTCCGTGAATCGCGCGAGAACTACTCGAAGCAGCACGGGCCGGACGACACCATCGACGGCGTGGATTTCCGGTATCTCTCGCAGAACGCCCGCGTGAATGCCGCCGCGATGGCGACGCTCGCGCTTGCGCCGCCGCCGCCCGGCGTCACCACGGCGACCGGAATGCCGACGATCGATCGGCGTCCGTCGGGGTACGACGCTCACCTGCGGTGGACGGCGTCGCAGGGCGCCGCCGGCTATCGCGTCTTCTGGCGCAATGCCTGGGCGCCCGAGTGGGAGCACGAGTTGTACGTCGGCAACGTCACCGAGTACGTGTTTCCGCACGCCAACATCGACGACTGGGTGTTTGGGGTCGCCTCAGTGGACGCGGCC
>JABFWM010000567.1 GCA_013362195.1 Acidobacteriota bacterium | reverse complement strand
TCGGCCGATTCACGTCGTCGCGACCGATTCGCAAGGCCGGGGATTATCCGCAGTTGGTGGCGCACTTAATGCAGCCGCCGGCGCAACTTTCGGGTCGCCGGAGACCCCCAATCCAGGAGGAAGTTCATGAAGAGGACGATAGTGGCGACGTGTCTGGCGGGCGCATGCGCGGTTGCGCTGTCCGCCCAGACCCCGACCCAGCAGCCGCCCACTGGCACCGCTGGCACGACCGGCGCAGGCACGACCAGCCAGGAAACCACGGCTGGCAATCAGCGCGGGCGTGGCGGTCCGATGACGGTGACGGGCTGCCTCCGTGCGGGCGACACGGCCGGCACGTACATGCTCACGAACGTGCAGGGGATGGGTGGCCGTCGCGGTGGCGCAACGGGCACGACCTCGGGCGGAGCCGGCACGACCGGAAGCGGAGCCGGGACGACGGCGGGCGGCACCGGCACGACCGGTAGTGGCATGGGGAGCATGGCGGGCGGCCGCGGCATCATGCTGACCGCCGCGAGCGATGTCGATCTCAAGCCGCACGTCGGGCACGAAATCGAGGTGACGGGGACGATGGCCGGCCGCGGTGGCGCAGGCGGCGCGGGCTCGACCACGGCTGGCGGCACGACCACCGGCGGCACGACCGCGGGCGGCGGCACCACGGGCGGCACCACCGCCGGTGGCACGACGGAAGGCGGCACGACCGGGAGCACCGGCACGGGCGCGACGACGACCGCTCAGGGCAACCGCGGCGGCATGCGCAGCATGACCGTCACGTCGATGCGCATGGTCTCGGAGAGCTGCCCGCAGCAGTAGACGCGCGCGCAATCCCGGGGACCTCGTCGAGCCTCCTCGCGAGGCTCGGGTCGCAAGCAGGGATCGCGAAGCAGCGGACGCCAGCCCGTACGATTGGGCTGGCGTTTTTTTTGTAGGTTCCGCGGGAAGGGGACGAGCGACGGATCACCCGGCGCTGAGGACGACGAGAAGGACTGAGGGTCTGCGATGGCGCGATCGATGTGGAAAGGCGCGATTGCGTTCGGGCTGGTGAACATCCCGATCGAGCTGTACGGTGCTGTGCGCGATCACCGCCCGAAGTTCCGGCTACTGCACGCGAAAGACGAAGCGCCCGTCAAGTACGAGCGCGTGTGCCAGACCGAAGGAAAGCCGGTGGCCTGGGAGGATCTCGTCAAGGGCTACGAGTACGCGAAGGGCCAGTTCGTCGTCCTGACGAAAGACGATTTCAAGACCGCGGCGCTCGAGAAGACGAAAACGATCGACATTCTCGACTTCGTCGATCCCAAGGAGATCGACGAACGCTATTTCGAGACCCCGTATTACCTGCAGCCCGGCAAGGGATCCGAGCGCGCCTACGCGCTGCTGCGCGAGGCGATCCGCGAGTCGGGCCGGATCGGCATCGCCAAAATCATCCTCCGCGACGCGCAGCACCTCGCCGCCGTCGAAGCGCTCGGCGACGCGCTGGTCCTGACGATGATGCGGTTCGCGGACGAACTGGCCGACCTCGAGGACTTCACCTTCCCGCACAAGGCCGAGATCCGGCCGGCCGAACTGAAGATGGCGCAGCAGCTGATCGCGAACCTCACGTCGAAATGGGATCCCGGGAAGTACACTGACGAGTACAAGGAAAACCTGATGCGCGTGATCAACGCGAAGGTGAAGGGGCGGCGCCCGAAGCTGCAGGAGATGGAGACGACCCCGCAGGGAGCCGAAGTGGTGGATTTGATGGCCCGTCTGCGCGCGTCGCTCGAGGGACGGAAGACGCCGGCGGGCGGCCGCGCAACCGCGCGCAAGGGCACGGCGTCCAAGGGGAAGAAACCGGGCCGCTCGGGACGGCGGGTGGCGTAAGATCCCGCCGCCGCCGCTTCATGGACTTCGACGGGCGGGGCCCGTCCTGGCCGGACAGTGATCATGCCTACGATCCTTGCCGTCGACCGCGCGGCCGCCATCGCCTGGTATCGCCGCAACCGCGTCCGATCCGAACGCATCTTCGATCTCGTCGATCCCTCCGCCTATTACACCCGGCCGATCGCGCTGCGCAATCCGATCGTCTTCTACGAGGGACACCTGCCGGCCTTCAGCGTGATTGCCTTCCTGCGCCGCGGCCTCGGCAAGCCGCCGGTCGATCGGCGGCTCGAAGATCTGTTTGCGCGCGGCATCGATCCGGACAGCGTCGATGCCGCCGTGCCGCGCAGCGGCGCGCAGACGAGATGGCCCTCGCGCGATGACGTGCGCGCCTTCGCGCGCGCGTGCGACGAGGCGATCCTCGGCGCGCTGCGGGAGGACCTGCTGCCGGTCGAAGGCCTCTACACCGCGCTCGAACACGAGGCGATGCACCAGGAGACGCTGCTCTACATGTGGCATCGGCTCCCGTTCGATCAGAAGCGCCGACCGAGCGGCGAAGGGCGAGGAGCGAATGGCGAAGGGCGAGGGGCGACGGGCGAAGAGAGAGGGGCGTCTCGGGGCAACGCCGCGCGTCTTGGGGCAGCCGAGTCCGTGGTTGTGCCCGCGGGGACCGCGACACTCGGCGCTGAACGAGCGCATACCGTGTTCGGCTGGGACAACGAGTTCGAGGCACATCGGGTCGACGTGGGGGCATTCGAGATCGACATCCTGCCCGTCGCGAATGCGCAGTTTCTGGACTTCGTGAACGCAGGCGGCTATGAGACGCGCGAGCTGTGGGACGACGAGGGATGGGCCTGGATTCGGGCGGACCACGTTGAACATCCGGCCTTCTGGTTGTCCGGAGACGCCCCTCGCTCCTCGCCCCTCGCCTCTCGTGGCTGGCAGTGGCGGGGCATGTTCGAAGCGATTCCGTTGCCGCTCGATTGGCCGGTCTACGTGAGCCAGGCCGAGGCGAACGCCTACGCACGCTGGAAGGGACGCCGCGTGATGACCGAGGCGGAGTTCCATCGCGCGGCGTTTGGTGACGGCGGATCCACGAGCGGCGGGGACCACGGATCGACCCGGTTGGATTCGGAAGGCGCGGCGTGGACCGCGCCGCCGGGCCATTACGATTTCGCGGGATTCGATCCGGTGCCGGTGGGGTCGTTCCCGGAGAGCGCGGGTCCGTGGGGTGCGCACGACCTGATCGGCAACGGATGGGAGTGGACGTCGACCGTCTTCGGTCCGTTCCCCGGCTTCCGGCCGATGGCCTCGTACCCGGAGTACTCGGCGGAGTTCTTCGACGGACGGCACTACGTGATGAAGGGCGCCTCGCCCGCGACGGCGAAGGAGCTCGTGCGTCCCAGCTTCCGCAACTGGTTCCGCGGCAACTATCCGTACGTATACGCCAAGTTCAGGACCGTGGCTTAGGACTCACGATTCAGCGCTCACGGCCAATTTCCCGCCGCGAGTCCTGCAATTGTTGAGGGCCAGGAGCCAGACCCGTCAGTCATGAGCCATGACCCAACTCACCGATCGTCTCGTCCTTGACTTCGCCGCGGACGTGCGGCGCGATCTCGCGCTCGTGCCGAAGCAGCTGCAGTCGAAGTATCTCTACGATGCGCTCGGCTCGAGCCTGTTCGAAGCGATCTGCCGCCTGCCGTGGTATCGCATCACGCGCGCGGAGCGGCGGCTGCTCGACGCGCACGCGTCCGACATCATCGAGCGCCTGACGCGTGACAGCGGACGGGCCGTGCCGCTGATCGTGGAGCTTGGCTGCGGCAGCGGCGAGAAGCTGATGATCCTCGCGGAGGCGCTGCAGACGGCGGGCCGCGCCGGCCGCGTGCACCTCATCGACATCTCGTCGCAGGCGCTGGAGCAATCGGAGCGGACGCTCGGGCGCCTCCACCATGTCTCCGTCGTCGGTCATCGCGAGACCTACGAAGTCGGCCTGCGGCAGGCCGCGGCGCATCGGGAGCACGGCAACCCGATGCTCGTGCTGCTGCTCGGATCCAACGTCGGCAACTTCGACACGCCGGCGGCGCTCGGGTTCCTGCGCGAAATTCGCGCGGCGCTCGCGCCCGGCGACTTCCTGCTGCTCGGCGCCGATCTCGTCAAGCCGGAACGCGACCTGCTGCTCGCCTATGACGATCCACTGGGCGTCACGGCGGCGTTCAACCGAAACCTGCTGGTCCGCATCAATCGGGAGCTGGGCGGCACGTTCGACATCGGCGCGTTCGCGCATCGCGCGATCTGGAATGCGGCGGAGCACCGCATCGAGATGCATCTCGAGAGCCTCGCGGCGCAGTCGGTTTCGATCGACGCGGCCGGTCTCACGGTTCGGTTCGGCCGCGGCGAACGCATCTGGACGGAGAGCTCCTACAAATACGACGAACGGCAGATCGACACGATGGGCGCGCGCGCGGGCTTCACCATCGCCGAACAGTGGATCGACGACGAGGCGCGCTTCGCGCTGACGCTCTTCAGAGCTCGCTAGTCACGTGCGAAGAAGCGAGGAGCGGCGGACGGGCATCGGTGACGCGGGCCTTGCGCCACGCCGACGTCACGGTGAGGTGGCAGGAACGGCATAACAGCCGGTAGTTGTCGAGTCCGCACAGTCCGCCGCCGTCGGCAACCGGCAGGATGTGATCCGCTTCCCAGCGCGGACGTGCGGCGCGCCACTGCCGCCGCGCGTATCGATCGAACGGGCGCGGCTTCCGCCGCCGCCACCCTCGTTCAGCCTTGCCGACGTCGAATCCGCACAACCGGCAGACGCCTCTATCGCGCTTCCAGACCCGTTCGCGCACGTAACCCGGACTGCTGCGGACCTTCCATTCGTGGACGCACGCGTCACCGCAGAAGGTGCGGCGCGGCGGTCGAACGACCGTGCGGCACCAGCGGCAGATCGGCTCGCCCGCTTCGTTGCGATCCGGCTTGCCCCAGTTGTCGGCGGTGACGGCGCGTCGGCGGTCGGTGCTCACGCGCGACGTTATCGGCAGGATTCGGCCCGGACTTGAGGGCTGCGGTGGCGGGAACGCGCGGCTGTTCGCGCCGCGTGCGCACGCGTTAGAAATCGCGCGCGAACGGTCCGCCCCACCCTTTGTCCCGCAGCAGCCTCTCGAGTTCGACCGAGCGTCGATTCAGCGTCGAGGAATCGTCGAACAGCTCGACCCGCTCGGTGCCGTCGGGCATCGTCACCACGAGCGCGAAGCGGTCGCCTTCGAGTTGCTGGCGGATCTCGCACCGCAAGTGCTCGCCTTGTCGTTCGTAGAACCAGATCACGACCGCGGATCAGGCAAAAGCAGCGCCGGTCCGTATCCGACTGCCACGCATCAGCTTTCGAGCAACCGCCGCAGAGGGGCCGCGCCGAAACTGCCCCGGATTGGCACATCGGGCGCGGAATTCGTGACCGGCGATGGGACCGATTCGTTGCAAACCCGGACGCGCGCGGCCCCGTCTAAGCGGTGAGTGCACATGCTAAGAAAATCGCTCGGCGTCCTCGCGATGGCTCTTGTGGCCCTTCCTTGCCCTGGTGCGGCGGCCACCCCGCCCCGGGTGACCGCGACGGCGGTACCCGAAGCCGCGGCGCTCAAGCTCGATGGCGAATTCGATGAGACCGTGTGGGAACGCACGCCGTCCATCACCGACTTCCGTCAGCGCGATCCGAAGGACGACGCGGATCCGTCGTTCCCTACCGACGTGAAGGTCGCGTATGACGCCGCCAACATGTACGTGGCGGTGGCCGCGCACGATCCCGATCCGGGCAAGATCGTCGCGCTGCGCACGCGCCGCGACTCGTCTTCACCGTCCGACTGGATCAGCGTGATGATCGATTCGTTCCACGATCGGCGCACCGCGTTCGAGTTCGCGGTCAATCCGGCCGGCGTGAAGCGCGACACCTACTGGTTCAACGACAACAATCGCGACGAGGGGTGGGACGCGGTATGGGACGTCGCCGTGTCGCGTGACACGAGCGGCTGGCGCGCGGAGTTCCGCATTCCGTTTTCGCAGCTGCGTTTTCATCGCGCCGACAACGCGACATTCGGCTTTGCCGTCGTGCGGCAGATCGGCCGCCTGAACGAAACGGATACCTGGCCGCTGATCTCGAAAAGCGCGAACGGGCTTGTCTCGTCGTTCGGCGACCTCACCGGCCTGCAGTTGAGCGCCGCGCAGAAGCGCCTCGAGCTCGTGCCCTACGCCGTCGGACAGCTGAAGACGCAGCCCGACGAACCCGGCAATCCGTTCGTCTCGCCTCGCGATCCCGCCGCGTCGGTGGGGCTGGACCTCAAATATGCGGTGCGGCCCGGCATGACGCTCACGGCAACGGTGAACCCGGATTTCGGCCAGGTGGAAGCGGATCCGGCCGTCGTCAATCTGAGCGGCTTCGAGACGTTTTTCTCGGAGCGGCGCCCGTTCTTCGTCGAGGGGAGCGGGATGTTCACCTTCGACATGGACTGCAACGATGGATCCTGCAGCGGCCTGTTCTACCCGAGGCGGATCGGCCGGTCGCCGCGCGGCACCCCCGACGTACCGGCGAACGGCTACTCGACGGTCCCGCAGCAGACGACCATTCTCGGCGCCGCGAAGCTGACCGGCAAGGTGGGGCGCTTCTCGATTGGCGCGATGAACGCGGTGACATCCGAGGAACACGCGCGCATTGCCGTCGGCGACCTGCGCTCGTCGCAGTCGGTCGAGCCGCTCACCAATTATTCGGTGGTGCGCGGACGCCGCGAGTTCGCGAACCAGTCCACCGTCGGCTTCATTGTCGCCAATACGGCGCGCAGCCTGAACGGCGACACGTCGTTCCTGCCGCGCAGCGCGCTCGCTGCCGGCCTCGATTGGGACTGGCGGCTGAAGAAGCGGTACGCGGTGCAGGGATACTGGACGGGCAGCACGATCCACGGCCGCGCCGAGGCGATCGACCAGCTGGCCCGGACGACCGTCCACAGCTTCCAGCGGCCCGATGCCGACTACCTGGATGACCAGCCGACGGCGACGTCGATGAACGGCTACGGCGCCGCGCTGGGGATCGCCAAGATTGGCGGATCGAAGGTCCGCTTCAACTCGAACGTCGCGATGAAGAGTCCCGGCCTGGATCTCAACGACCTCGGCTTCATGCGCCGCGCCGACGTGCGGTCGATGAGCAACTGGATTCAGTTCCGCCGCGACACCCCGAGCAAACGCCTGCGCAATTTCCGGTGGAACCTCAATCAGTGGGGCAGCTGGAACTACGGCGGCGACCGCCTCGATCTCGGCGGCAACGTGAACGCCCACTGGACCTTCACCAACAACTGGCGCACCGGCATGGGGGTGACGGTGCTCGGCCGTCCCTTCGACGATCGCGCCACCCGCGGCGGGCCCGGCGCGTACGGCAACGGGCGGACGGTTTACTGGCAATACGTCGAAGGCGACGACCGCCGCGCGGTCAGCACCGGCTATTTCTTCAACGTCGGCGCCGATCGCCAGGGCTCGCGCTTCGTCGGCGCCGAGCCGTTCGTCAACTATCGGCCGGCGTCGTTCATGTCGTTCAACGGCGGCTTCCGCTGGTTCCGCAACGTCGACGACGCGCAGTGGATCGAGAACACCAACGCCGGCCATTACGTCTTCGGCCATCTCGACCAGACGACAGTGGCGCTGACGCTGCGCGCGAATTACACGATCACGCCGCAGCTCACGATTCAGATCTATGGCGAGCCGTTCGTGTCGGCCGGCGGCTACAGCGGCTTCAAGGAACTGGTGAACGGGCGGGCGCCGCGCTACGAGGATCGCTACGCGCCGTTCGCGCACGCGTCGAATCCCGACTTCAACTTCCGTTCGTTCCGCACGACCAACGTGCTGCGCTGGGAGTACAGGCCAGGCTCCACGCTGTTCGTGGTGTGGCAGCAGGGGCGTGAGGACGTGCTGGAGTCGGGGCAGTTCCGCTTCGGGCGGGATTTCGGCGGCATCTTCGCCGCGCCGTCGCGCAACGTCTTCCTGATCAAGATGAGCCGCTGGTTCAACTGGTGAACCTGCGGCTCCTCGATCCTCTTTAATCTCCGTAGCCTCTGCCCGCCGCGCTGAGCTCCGCCCGGATCTGCTCGACGAGCGCCAGCGGCGACACCACGCGCACGAGCGGACCGAAGCTGAGGATCCAGCTTCGCAGCGCCCAGTCGTTGGAGACATCCAGTTCGACCTGCAACGAGCCGTCTGCGTTGTCGGTGTTCTTCTGGGACGCGTGCAGCGGTCGCTCGCGCACGTAGGGGGCGATGCGCGGATCGAAGCGCACCGCGATGTGCTCGGGGGGCCCTTCGTTGACGCCGATGGAGTGGGCGAACGCGACCTCCGGCAGCTCCGACGGCGTGAACCGCTCCTCGCTGACCGACAGGGACCGGATGCGTTCGACCGAGAACGTGCGGGTGGTGTCGTATTCCGGGACGAACGCGATCAGGTAGAGCCCACCCTGCGAGTAGACCAGCCGATACGGTTCGATCGCGTACTCCTTTTCGCGCGCGCTCGAGAGCGAGTAGTACTTCATCGCGGCGCGCCGGTGTTGAAGCGTCGCGTCCAGCAGGCGCGCGATCACATCGCGATCGCCCTTGCCGCGGCCGGCCGGGGCCGGTGCGCCCTTCGCCTGCAACACCACCGGCAGACGGTCGAGAAACTGGCGCATCCCGGGCGTCAGCGCCGTCGCGAGCTTCTCGAACGCGCGGGCGACGTCTTTCTGGAAGGGCATCGCCGCGAGACACTCGACGAGCGTGCGGCTGAAATAGAGCGCGCTCAGCTCCGCGACGGTGAACCCCGTGTCGTCGAGCCGCTTGAACGCGCGCGCTTCGAGCGTCCAGTAGCGCTTGCCGTCGATCTGCTCGTCGAAGATCGGAAACCCGGCGCTCTGCAGCGCCTCGAGGTCGCGGCGGATCGTTCTCGTCGTCACGCCGGTGCGCTCCGCGAGATCGTCGATGGTGACCCGGCGCGACGACTCGAGGTCCCGCAGAATCGACCACTGACGAATCACTTCAGCGTTGCGTGGCATAAGCGTCGGACACGTGCCGCGGCCGGCTCTTCAGGCCTGGCACGTGGGGATCGAAAGACCCGCCTTCCCCGGAATCACGGCGAGGACGGCTTCGGCCGAATCGGGATGACACGGAGGGATCCCGCGAGCCCGGGTAAAAGAAAGATCTTAGCGAGGCGTGACCTCGGTTGTCACGCCCCGGCACTACAGTCGCGCTCGGGAGACAGCAATGGACCGGACGAACGAATCCCTGGCGCGACGGTTCGATTTCGGAACCTTGCCCACGGAGTGGACGATCTATCGAGGGTTCCGGCGAGGGTTGCGCCTGGCCACCCCGTCAGGGGAGTTGCGCGGGCCCGACAAGTATCGCGTTCTGGAACATCGGCGGCGGCAGGCGCAGATTCGCGCCCGCCGTGCCCTGGGGATGTAGCCGCCTGAGCGGCGTGCGGCCGAGGCTCAGGCGGTCTTTCTCAGTTCGAGCTTTCGGACCACGATCCGCGCGGGGCGCTTCTGATCGCACTCGTGCCACCAGAAGCTGTCGCGCCACCACCACCCGTTCTCGCCCTGATCATCGAACAGCGCCCCGCACCGGGCGCAGACGTCGTATTCGAGTTTCGCCATTGCAATCGATCCCGTGGTCTGACAAGGAATCAGAGATACCACTCTGTAATGGGTAAGACGCCCTAAGGCGCATTTCGGTTTCGAGCGGGCATTGGCCGGAGGCCAGAAGAGAGCCGGGCTGGCACGCCGCGCCGGCGGCGGGGCTGAAGACCTTACTTGAAACGATTCAGTGCGCCGCCAGGTCGATAGTCGCGACTGCCGGGTCGGCGGCCAGCCGCTCCAGCATCGTGAGCGGCATCCAGGTGACGATCGAGCGCGAGGGGGCGCTGGAGGAGACGATGACCCCGCCGAGCGCCTTCATCTTCTTCTCGAGGGCGGGTTTCACGTCGGCGCGCACGTCGACGAGCACGCGGCCATGGCGGTCCAGCTTCAGGGCGCCACGGTCCGGCGCGAACGCGTTCTGACGGGCCTCCCCGCGGCGGCGGTAAATCTCGGAGAGGACGCGCGGCGCAATCTTCTTTTCCGCCACGGTGCGAACATCCCTCGAGTGGTTCTCACCCGAGACGCTCCGCTGCGCACGCAGCGCCGGCACGCCGATCGCCGCCGCCGCACCGGCACAGAACACCACGAAGACAACCGAACGCGCGGTTCGCAAGACGCGTCTCCTCGCCGGGGATGAGCCGTCGATCGTACACCAGAAAGCGCCGCAAGAACAAACTTCGGTCCCATCGCTCGGGCCGATCGCTTATGCTGCCCTGGTCCGTGCTTCTGGTGCTCCTTCTGGCGGTCTTCGTTCAGGGCGGTCCGGCCTGCGCGTCTCTTGACGAGTGCCGTCAGCAGGCGCTGGACGCGGCGTCGCGCGGCGATTACGAAACCTTCCACGATCTCGCCTGGCGCGCGATGCAGAAGGCGAAACCGAACACTCCGGATCTGATGTATCTGCTGGCGCGCGCGCAGGCGCTCAGCGGACGGCCGGGCGACGCGCTCGTGATGCTGCAGCGGCTCCGCGACCTTGGCGTGGCCACCGATGCCGCCACCAACGACGACTTCCAGCGGGTCCGCGCGCTGAAAGGCTGGGCGGATTTCGTGGCGTCCCCGGCACCGGTCCCCGCCGCGCCGCCGCCGCCCAAAGCCGGCCCGGTCGGGCCGGTCCCAGCCGCGATACCCGAAACGGCCTCATCCCGCCTTCCCGCAACCGCCCTGACGTTCGATGCGAAGTCGCTCGATCCGGTCGGGCTCGCCTACGATGCGGTGTCGCGACGGTTCCTCGTCGGCGATCGATCCTCGGCGCGGCTCGTCGTCATCGACGAGATGTCGCATCACGTGACCAATCTGGTGAGCGCGGCCTCCGCGGATTTTCTCGGGCGCATCAGCGGTTTCGCGATTGACGCGAGGCGCGGCGATCTCTGGGTCGCCAGCACCGACGAACAGATCAGCGCGCTCCATAAATTGCAGCTCGTCTCCGGGCGTGTTTTGATGAAAGCGGCGACGGCGGTCGACGAGTCGCCGGCGCGATTCGAAGACCTCGTGGTGTCATCGGACGGGACGGTGCTCGCGCTGGACGCGTCCGGAGGCCGCGTGTTCCGTCTCCGTCCGGGCGCACGGCAGTTCGATGTCGCGCAGGACCTGGGCGTCGCCGGCCTGCGGACGATTGCGCCGGCGAACGGCTCCACCTTTTACGTCGCGAATGACGAGAATCTGCTGCGCGTCGAGTCCGGGCGGGCTGCGGCGCCGGTGAAAGCTGCCGATGGGGCCTCGCTCGGCGGCATCCGCACCCTCCGGTGGTATGACGGCTCGATGCTCGCGCTGCAGCAGACGTCCACCGGGTCGCGTCTCATCCGTATCGTGCTTCGCAACGCCGAGACGGTACGGCGGGTCGAGATTCTCGACGCCTCGCTGCCGCCCGCGACCGCGGGCACGGTTGCAGGCGAATCATTTTTCTATCT
>JABFWM010000366.1 GCA_013362195.1 Acidobacteriota bacterium | reverse complement strand
AGGCGAGCGATGCGCGATGACGACGGGCTCACCGCCGCGGAGCGCCGCGTGCAAAGGATCCTTCGGTCCGACGAGGATCGGGTCAGCGAGGTCATCAACCGTGCGCTCTCGCCCGAGCGGCCGATTCGCTCGCGGCGACATGCACGGGTGCTCGTCGCCGCGTTGATCGTGCTGATCGCGCTCGCAACGTTCGCCTGGCGCGCGTCCGCCCCCGCGCCTGCGTCGTTGACGATCTCGGGCTCGGGTTCGGTGATCGTCGTGACGGCCCGGGACGGCAGGCGCTGGCTCCTGGATGAGCGGAACGAATCTCGATCGGAGGGCCGCTATGTGATCGCGGTCCCCAGATGAAGGATGCCGACATGAAGAACTCCAGATGGACGATGACGGCCGCCCTCTGCTCGTTGTGGCTCGTGTCTGGCGCCCCGGCGGCGGGCGCCGACTCGCCGGACGGATCGCAGGCAACGAGCACGGCGGTGTTGCGCGTGCAACTGAGCACCCGTTCCGCCGCGGCGCCGTTGGAGATGCGGGTGTCGGTCCAGTACGTGAACAGCCATGCGGCGGACGTGATCGAGGTGCTCGCGAAGGCCGCCGGACTGATGGTGGAGGCCCCGGCGGCGCCGCTGCAACCCGTCACCATCACGTTGACCCACGTCCGCTTCCGCACCGCGCTGGATGCGATCTGTGACACCGCGGGCTGCACGTGGCGCCTCGAGGGCACGACGCTCACACTCGAAGCGCTGGGATCGCCGGCTGCCGGCGGCCTGCCATCGACCGTGTCGATCGCGCTCGAACAGGTGCCCGTACGGGACGTCTTTCGTGCGATCGCGGCGGCGATCAACGTGCCGGTCACGGTGGAGGGCAACGTCGAGCGCCCGCCGGTGACCGTGAAGTTCACGAACTCGCCTACGGCGGCCGTGCTCGATTACTTGTGCAAGAACGCCGGCTGCACCTGGCAGTTCGACGGCGCCTCGCTGCGCGTGCGCTTCAGGACGCCCTGACCACGGGTTCCGACGACAGCCGTGATTGGATCTTCGGCCCGGAAGATGGGTGCTCGTGCTCGCTAAGGGTGTCCTCCCGGACAACTGAGTGTTGGCGACGTTCGCGTTCCGAACGTCACCGTTCCCCGGCCGTCATTCCACGCGGGCTGGTCGACGCCGGCCCCTTCACACACTGAAGGCGTTCCCTCAGCGGGAGCGGACAATCGTCATCGCGCCGTTGCGCGCCCGTCACGAAAAGCTCACGACGACCTTCTACCCTTGAGTGCGACGGCCGGTCCGCCATCCAACAGCGCCGGCCAACGCAGCGCGCCCTCGTCACCGCGCGCCGAAGACGCACGCCGTACTCACTACAACCCACCGAGAGGTACCGAATGCATGGTCGGCCCGCTAGAGGTGTGTTCGTCGCGACAATCGCTTCCCTCGCCGCCGCCGGTGTCGTGCTGACGGCGCAGACGCGCGCCGTCGTGAAGATCGCCTACTTCAATATCCAATCGGGCAAGGGCGAGCCCGGGCTGCCCGGCCATGCCGTGCTCTTCGCCGACACCACGAACTGCGTCGATCGCTCGAAGCCGATGAACGGGTGGGGCGTCGGCTTCGTTCAGCGGGCGCTCACCGCGGCGCTGGCCGATCCCTCGGTCGTGGCCGTCGGTCTCACCGAAGCGTGGGGCTGTGGATCCGCGGAGCACGTGCGCGCGCTGCTCGGATGGCAGGCCCGTTCATCGGAGCGCAATGGCGTCGCGCTCGTCGCGCGATTCGGCATGGCGGGTCCCGAGCAGTGGCGACAACTCGACACCTCGATGAACCCGAACCCCGCCGACACCATGTGGGTGCTGCGCGTGCCCGTGTGCCTCGACGCGGGCTGCACGCGATCGCTGCCGGTCTACGTCGCGCACTGGTTCTCGAACGCCCCCGGCTGGCAGAGTGTCCTCGACGCGCACGCCCGGCAGAGCGTCGAGTTCGTGCGCACGACCAGCGGCGGCGGGCCGCACGTGTTCGGCGGCGATCTCAACGTGTTCGAGGGAACGTCGACGGTGTGCGAACAGGCGCCGGACAACACGTCGCTCTCGTATTTCCGCAGGGCCGGCTACGTGGACGGTTGGGTGAGCGTGCACGGCGCGGCGGCGGGCTTCACCGGCATGCTCAACCGGACCAGCTGCGGCGTCCCCGAAGGCGCACCGTGGAAGCGCATCGACTACGTATGGTCGCCTCCCGACTACCTGCCGATCGCGATCGCGCGGTTCGGAGTCGTGCCTGCCGGCGATGCGGCGCCGTCCGATCATTACGGGTTGATCGCCACCTTTCCGATGCCGCCCGCACGATCGAGCGACGACCGCGCCGGCTCGACGCCGCTCGCGAACGGAGACATCGTCCTCTACGCGCGGCGCACGACCGCGCTGCATGGCGCGTGGACGATCGTCGATGATGCGACGGCCGCAGCCGGCGGACGCGTCGCGCAGGTGGATGCCGGCGGGCCGAAAGTCACGTCGCCTTCGGCCTCGCCGCGCAACTACTTCGAGCTGACCTTCACGCCCGAGTCCGGACGCGCCTATCACCTGTGGATCCGCGGCAAGGCGCAGCACGATTCATGGGCGAACGACTCCGCCTACCTGCAATTCAGCGGCAGCGTCACCAGCCGCGGGGCGCCGATCTACCGGATCGGCACGACCGCCGCGGCGATCGTGAACCTCGAAGAGGACGTGAACGCCGGAGTGGCCGGATGGGGATGGCAGGACAACGGCTACGGAACGAACGTGCTCGGACCGGCGATCTATTTCGACGGCACACCCCAGAGGGTGCGGGTGCAGACGCGCGAAGACGGGTTTTCGATCGATCAGATTGTGCTGTCACCGGTTCAATACGCGACGCGGGCGCCGGGCGCGGCAAGGGGCGACACGCGCATCGTGCCTGACAGGTGAGCGCAGTCGCGCCTGCGGCGAGCGGTCACGGCGCGGGCAGCGGCCGGATCGCACCCGCCGGCTGCGGCTTCCGCAGCGCCACATAACAGCGGCGCAGCAGCTGCGGCGCCACGATCAGTGCGGCGCGGGCCGCCCACACGCGCAGCGACGCCGATGACGACGCGTGCAGGTGACGCCGCGCCGCGGCGAAGTCACCGTCCACGAGCCGGGCCTTCGCGAGCTCGAGATCGAGGCAGCCATTCAGCGCCATCAGACGCACGCGCAGCGCGGTGCGCTCCGCGACGGGCAGATCGTGCTGACGGCCGAAGCGATCGAGGACGGCGATGGCTCGTTTCAGTTCGGCGGCCGGCGAGCCCGACAGGCCCGCTCTGCGGACGCGTCGAACCGCGAGCACCCGGCGTTGGTACGCCATCGCGTGTCCCTCGCGCGCGAGGCGCAGCCACAGATCGAAGTCCTGACCGCGCCGCAGCGCCTCGTCGAACAGGCCGCTGCGGACGACGATCTCGCGGTCCGCGACGACGGTCGAGAGCGGGATGTTGCAGCGCTGCTCGATCAGGCTGCGCAACGTGACGTCGCCGGCCGAGGGCGCGGTGTCCATGAAGCGGCGCCCGGCCAGGTCCGATTCGCCGGTGATGATGGCGTCCGCGTAGACCAGTGCGGTTCCCGGCCGGGACGCGAGCAGCGCCATCTGCTGTTCGAGGAACCTCGGGTCCCACAAGTCGTCGGCGTCGAGGAAGGCGAGCCACTGGCCGGTCGCCGCGCGGATCGCCGCGTTGCGCGCGCTCGCCGCGCCCCGGTTCTCCTGCACGATGTAACACAGCTGCGACCGAAACGGCGCGATGGCGCGCTCCAGGGCCGGGGTGTCTGGTGAGCCATCGTTCACCACGATCACCTCAGAAGCGGCACACGTTTGCGCAAACACGGAAGCGAGCGCGGCGCCGATGTCCTGCGCCGCCTGATAGGCGGGGATCACCACCGAGATTCGCGGCTGCGGCGCGCGGGCACTCATCGGGCAGATCACACAAGCAACCGCGAGACCAGCAGCTGATCCGTTACAGCAAATTTGCGTACGTGACAGCGCCGCGACGGGCTGACCAAGACAGAGATCGCCCATCGCGGCGCCATCGTGACCCGGTCGCTGACCAGCGAGCGACGATCAGCGAAGGGCCGACATCGATCTCGCCGGATTGCGCACCGGATACGGCTTGCCGGGCATCAACCCGGTCCACAGCACGCGATTGAACCGCGCCGTGGGCACCTGATCGGCGTCGGAAAAATCGAAGCCGGCGGTCACGCGATCCCAGTACGCCGCTTCATGTCGCGGCGTCACGAGCGGGCCAGGGGCAAAGGCGATTGACCGTCCGTCCTCGTTCAGCGCGAGCGTTGTCGTCGCGAGGACCGTCGAGGCCACTGCCGTGTAGGTCCACCCGCTCGATTGGCGGATGTCGAACACGTCGGTCATCGGCGGCTGGAGCGCCGTGTTGAGATTGAGGTGCTCGGTGCCGAGAATGTCTTCGATCGTGCGCAGGACGTTCACCTGACTGTAACGGGCGCCGATGACCGCACCCTTCTTCACGTACGGGCCTGCGACGAACGCGGTGCCGCGATGCGAGTCGACGTGGTCCGGCCCATCCTGCACATCGTCTTCGGTGACGATGAACACCGTGTCGGAGGCGTAGCGGCTGTTCGCGACCGCTTCGATCATGCGTCCCAGCGCGAGGTCGCAATCCGCCTGCTGGGTCTCGGGCGTGTTCACCCCGCCAAGGGCCGTGCCGAAGCTGCCCATGTGATCGTGGCTGATGCGCACGAGCGACAGACCAGGCAGGTCGCCGTTCGCGACGAACTGATCGAACTCGCGCTTCCATTCGTTGAAGCGCCACAGATCCGGGTAGTTCTGATCGTAGCCGCGGTAGTAGACGTCGGTGAACGGCGCGAGCGCGGGATCGAGCGGCGCGACCTGCACGATGTGTGCGGCAAACGGATCCGTCACCGGCGCGGCGATGGTTCCGATGCTGCCGATGTTGTTCACCAGGAAGCCGTAATTGCGGACGCTTCCGCCCGACGCGAGCACCGCATTGAAGATATAGCCGTCTTCGACGCCGAACGGTGCGTCAGACGAGGCATGATTGCGCGCGCCCGCCAGCAGGTTTGCCGTCCCGCCCGGCAGGCCGGCCGAGGCGCTGCTGTAGGTGGTCGTGCCGGCCGGGCCCGCCGCCGCATCCCGCTGCGCAACGGTCGGGAAGTTCACCGGCACGTTGCGGTTCGAGCCTTCCGATTCATAGGAGAGGCCGCGATTGACGGCGGCGTAATTGATCTGCTGCGTGAGGGCCTCCGTGCTCGTGACGCGCCCCTGCAGCGCCCACGACCAGCCGTCCATGCTGCCATCGCCAGGATTCATGAAGTTGTCGAGCGTCACGAACTGGGTCGCGAGGCGGTGATTGTTGGGCGTGATCGCCGCGCCGAACTGCGTCAGCCCTGGATCGACGCTCGCGCCGTTGGTGAGATCGCCGAGCACCTGATCGAACGTGCGGTTCTCCTTGACGACATAGATGACGTGCTTGATCCGCGTGCGGAGGAATTCCATCACGCGCCGATCGCGCGCCTCGGTTTCGCTGCCGTAGAAATTGTTTCGCGCGACCGTCTCGGTGAGCGCTCGCAGGGGCTCGCCGGCCGGCACGGGTGCGCTGACCAGCGATGCCCGTTCCAGCTGGAACTGGTACTGGTTCGACGCCCGCGCGGCGGCCGCCGCCGCGGCGTTCCCTTCCGGATAGGTGACGCTCGTCATGCGGCCCGTGCTGCCGGCGAGGTGACCGGGATTCGGTCCCGTGATGCTCTTGCCGCTGACGATGTACATCCACGCGCCATCGGCGCTGAAGGTGAGGTCGTGCGGCTCGTAGGCCGTCGGAATCAGGCCGCTGACCCGGTGCGTTCTTCCCGGCGTCAGCGGGATCACGGCAATCGAATTCGCTCCGCTGTTGACGGCGTACAAGGTGCGGCCGTCAGGCGAGAGCGTGACCGCCGACGTGGCCGCGCCCGTATACCGGCCGCCCTGGAGCATCCCGGCGGGGCCGCGCGCGTCGATCCGCTCGCGGACGGTGTTGGTGAACGTGTCGACGACCGCCACCTCGTCGGCGTTGTCCTGCGCCACGTAGAGTGTGGAGCCGTCGGCGTCGATGGTCATGCCGAGCGCATTGCCGGCGAGGGGGATGCGCGCGATCAGCTGGCCGCCGCTCGGCGACGAGACGTCGATGGCGACGACTTCGCGGTCGCGGTCCGACGAGACGTAGGCGATCTCGTTGCCTTTCATCGCGACGGTGAAAGGGAACGTGCCGCCAGGCATCCCGCTACGGCCTTCGTTGCCAGTCGCGTACGGCCGCAAATCGTGCTCGTAGCGCACCTGCCGCGACGCTGTGTCGATGACGCTGATGGAATCGTTGTAGTTGTTGGCGACGACGAGCGTTCTGCCGTCCGCTGACACGTCCATCCCGCCGGCGTTCGGCTGGACGCCGCGGCCCAGCCCCCGGTTTCGCGCACTGCCCGTCGACCCTGGCGCGAAGTGGCCGAGCGGAATCGCGCCGGCGCTGACGAAGGCATTGCCGCTCCGCGTATACACGTACACCGCATCGTCGCTGCCGCCGGCCGCGTACAACGTGTTGCCGTCGGGTGAGAAGACCAGCCCGACGTGCGCGTTCGTTTGCTTCAGCACCTGTGTCAGCTGCGGGTTCTTCCTGTTGTCTCCCTGCACGTCGTAGAGGAAGAGGTATTGCGTCGAGTTGGCGACGTCGACCGTGCCATCCGCCTTGTAGAGCGAGTTCTGGCCGGCGGTGATGATGGCGAGCGTCGTGCGGTCCGGACTGAGCCGCGATCGCACCGCTTCGCCGGCGATGAAGTCCGGATAGGCCGCGAGACCGGGATTGAGCGGCTGCTGGATGGCGTCGTCGAGCGCCGTGGGCGTGATGAACTGGCCGGTCGGCAGGAGCGTCACGGCAGGAGGCGGAGGCCCCCCGGCACGATCGGGATGCTCGTCGGCGTGTTCCTGAACATCGTTCCTCCGCTCCTGCACCACGGCACGGGCCGACATCGTGATGAGGACGAGGGGTACGACAGCGCTGAGCGTGAGGATATGGGCTAACGGTCGTTTCGTCATGGCGAGTCCTTTCCAAGAAGACACACGATGAGACTCGCCTGTATCCGCGCGACGATGACCGCGCAAACCGTTTGTAAAACGTGGGTGATGGATCCTATGTGGTGTCGAAGCAGCCTTCGAAGACGAACAACAGATTCTTCACGTCGCGCCCATCATCGGTCGTCAGCGTCGGACGCGCGAGGCTGTCGCCTTCCACGGTGGCCGAGTAGCAGCCGTCGGTGGAGACGACCACGTCGTAGACATCGCGCAGGGGCCGCCGTCCGGGACCGTGCCACTCGATCGTGCACACCCACTCGCCGCTGCCGGCATGCTCCGACGGTGCGCCCGGTGCGGCGGACTTGCGGCACCGTGCGGTGACGTCGACATCGGCGCGAGTCATCGGCGGAAGTCCCATCCACGAGACCTGCAGCTGCACGAGATTCGCGAACGTCGGTCCGATCGCCAGCTCGATCCTTCGCGCGGTGATCGGGCCGGTGCTGCATCCGCTGCACGCGATCGCCGCGGCGCCGGCCGTCAGCCATCGTGTGATCGCCGTCATCAACCGGCGCATGTCATCCTCCGATGTCCCGCTTGCGCATGACGCCGTAGCCCACCGAGAGGCAGACGACGACATACGCGGCGCTGACGATCGCCGCGTCTACCAGTGGCCGGTAGTACTGCGGCTCCGCAAGCAGGCCGTGCCATGCCGCGAATGCGGACGTGATGAGCAGGCGCCGAAGCGTTTCCGGGCCGTCCACGAGGGTCGAGAGCTGCATCGTGAGCGCGGCGAGCACGGGCAGGCCGATGCCGGCCGCGCTGCTGCGCGTCACGATCGACAGCAGCACGGCAACGGACGTGAGCGCCAGCGTGGGCGGCACGATCGACAACCATGCCAGCGCCACGCGGCTGAACGCCTCGGGCCAGGGGCGCAGCACACCCGACACATCGATCAGCGGCTGTGACCCGATCAGCAGCACACCGGCGCTGACGCTGCTGGCCGCGAGCGCGGCGATCGCGACGAGCGCGAAGGCGCCGGCCGCCAGCACCTTTCCACCAAAGACATCCGCGCGGTTTCGGGACCGCGTGAGGATGGTCTTCCACGTCCCATACCGATCGTCTGCCGCGAACACGTCGCCGGCGACGACGCTCGCTAAGACCGGCAATACCCACAACCCGGCGAATCCGAGGATCAGCAGCGCCAGTGCAAACCCGGAATCCCTGGCGGCGCGGCCGAAGAGCGTGTCTGACGGCACCGCGCTCTGTACGTGGATGACGGCCGCACAGACGACCGGACCGGCCACGCAGGCGGCGAGCAGCAGCCGCGCCTTCAGCTGCGATGCGATCTTGAGGCACTCGACCGCCGCGACCGACATCGTGCCGCGCGCGCTCATGACATCACGGCGGCTACCGCCGATCGGGTGGTCGAGGCGGCATCGTCGGCCGCGACGGCAGCGTCACGGTTCGTCAGTTCGAGAAACAGCGACTCGAGCGATCGCGCGCGCCGCTCCAGCAGGCGGACCGCAATTCCGGCGCGGCCCAGCGCAATCACCAGCGCGTCGAGCGCCTCTTCTTCGGCCATGACGCGGAGCGCGCCGCCTCCCGCCTCGACGTGCACATCGCGATGCGCTCGGGCGATCGCGAGCGAGGCGGCGTCATCGCTCGTGCGGAGCGTGTGGACGTCGCGCGGAGCGAGGGTCCGGAGTTCGTCGACGGTTCCGGAGAAGATCAGCTCGCCGTCATCGATCACCGATATGGTGGAGCAGAGATCTTCGACTTCGGCCATGTCGTGGCTGCTCCACAGGACCGCCGCGCCGTCGCGGGCGAGCCGCGTCACGATCGCGCGAATGTCACGCGCGGCCGCGGGGTCGAGCGCGCCGGTGGGCTCGTCGAGCAGGAGCACGCGCGGCGATCGCAGCAGCGCGGCGGCCAGGCCCAGGCGCAGGCGCATGCCTGCCGAGTAGGCGGCTACGGCCACGGTCGCATCCGAAAGCAGACCTGCCGCGTCGAGCGCCGCATCGACGCGCGCGTCTCGCGCGCGGCGCGGCGCGCCATCGAGGCGGCCGAGCAGCGCAAGGTTCGCGCGCGCCGACAGGTACGGATAAAAGGCGGGTGAGTCGACGAAACCGGCGACCCCCTCGGGCAACGCGCCTGTCGCACGCCGCTCCGAACCCAGGATCGTGACGCGTCCGCGATCGCACCGCACCAGTCCCAGGAGCACTCTCAGCAGCGTCGTCTTGCCGGCGCCGTTCGGTCCGAGCAGTCCGCGCAGTTCGCCGGGTGTGACCGCCAGGTCGATGCCTCGAAGCACGTCGCGCGTCCCATACCGCTTCCACACGCCGCCGGCTTCGATCGCGATCCGTTCCGCCATCGCCGGCGATCGTAGTCATCATCGCGATCGGAAGTCATCACGCCGCGGTAACGAGATTGTCGGCATGTGCCCGAACCGGATCGAGGGGACGGTCGATCGCGAAGGTTACACAACAATCACAGCATCGACACACCTCGCGCGTACTGTCGCCAGCCGTTGTTGACATCGCGCGCACGCCGGTTGACCGGCAGCGCGATGACGGAGGGTACATGCGCTACGTCGCTCGACGTTCGGTTCTCATTGGTGTGCTCGGCAGTCTGCTGGCGATCGTCGCCGTATGGGTCGCGGCCTCGGACGGTGAATCAGGTTGGGTGGCCTCGGAGTTTCTGCGGTTCTCCGCGCCGGCGGGCAACCGGCCGGCGACGACGGAGACGATGGTTGACGGCGTCAGCGCGGCGATTCTGCCCAACGGCCGCCTGGTGACGCCGGCCGGCACGGAAGTGACCGTCCAGGCGCCGAAACCGTTCGGCCTGGCCCTGGCCCCCGACGGCAGCATGCTCGCCACCGTCAACAGCGGCGCCGCGCCGTTCTCGCTGACGCTCCTGAGTGAACTGGGCGGCGGTGCGCCGCTCGCCAGACGAATCGATGTCAATGCCACGTTCATGGGCGTCGTGTTCTCGGCGGACAGCAAGCGCGTCTACTTCTCCGGCGGAGAGAACGGGAACGTGTGGATTGCCGATGCGGCCGCCGCACGGATCGTCGGCTCCGTCAACCTGAACGGACCTGCGCATCCGCTCGATCGCCCGCTGTCCGTCATCGCAACGCCGCGGCAGCGTTTCAAGGGCGCGTTCCCGGGAAACATGGCCCTGACCCGCGACGGCCGTTACCTCTACGTGGTCGATCAAGGCGGCTTTCAGGTGCACATCGTCGATGTCTCGCGCATCCAGACCGGCGTGGACGGCCAGGGCCGCGTCCTCGAGCCCGACAACTTCACAGCCGTCGCCGGCAGCGTGCCGGTCGGCCGCTACCCATTCGGCATCACGCTGTCGCCGGACGATCGACGGTTGTTCGTGACTCACGTCGGCATATTCCAGTACACACACCTGCGGCCGGCCAGTCCCACGGGCAACGACGCGATCGACTATCCCCTCTGCTATCCGGGCGCGGGCTATCCCGACGAGACCGCGAACGATCGCCTGGTCCAGATCAAGAAAGTCGATCCACGCAACCTGCCCGACACCCTCCGCGATCCCGATGGCATCCGCTGCGGCTACGTGCCCGCGGACCGGCTTTACACGGTGCCGGGCCTCGGCAGTCCCAACGCTCCACAGTCATCGTCGGTCTACGTGTTCGATTCGAGCCGCCCGGAGCATCCCGCCCGGCAGCAGATCGTGAAGACCGGGCCAGCGGTCGGCGAGCGCGAGAACGGCATCGAGGCGTACAGCGGCAGCCACCCGAATGCGGCGGTCGTCGGCCCGGACGCGCTCTACGTGGCGAATGGCAACGACGATACGATCTCGATCGTCGATCCCGCCACGTATCAGGAGCTCGAGCGGATCAATCTCTCGCTGCTCCACGGCGAGGACGGCGTGCTCAAGGGCGTGCAGCCGGTCGGCCTGGCGCTGAGCCCGGCCGGCGACGTGCTGTATGTGGCTGAAGCAGGCATCAACGCGATCGGCGTCATCAGCCTGCGCGGCCGGCACGGCGATGTGGTCGGTCACATTCCCACCGGATGGTGGCCGAGCAGCGTCCGCGTGAGCGCCGACGGCAGGTCGCTCTACGTCGCGAACGCGCGCGGCCGCGGCGCCGGCCCGAATCCGGCGGGCGAGAGCGGGTCGCCCAAGTTCACCGTCCTGGGCACGGTCAACATCATCGCCGTCCCGACTTCGCGCGCGCTGGACGCCTACACGGCACGCGTGTACGCGAACAACGGCTTCGGCAATCTCGCGCGCGGCGCCGAGGCTGGACGAGCGTCGGGGGCGTCGCGCGGCGGCGATGACTCGAATCCGATCCCGAACCAGGCCGGGACGCCGAGCCGGCAGATCA
>JABFWM010000329.1 GCA_013362195.1 Acidobacteriota bacterium | reverse complement strand
ATCAGCGCGCGCCGGCCCCTCGAGGCGGGTCTGAAGACCCGCCCTACATGACGTCTTCGGATGAGGCCCGGCGTTCGTGGTGTCGGCGTGGGTTGTGTGGCCCCCGCGCGACGTCATCCGGTCTGAACGCGGTCTCTTCCAGTGTTGTGTCGTGTTCTTCTGTGGCCCTGTTCGTCTGTGGCCCCCGCGCGAGGTCATCTGTCTCGGCGTGCCGTGCGTGGTTTTGTCTGGCCGTCCTCTGTGGCTATCCTGTCTGTATGAAGACTGTGGCCGTGATTGGCGCCTCATCCAATCGCGCGAAGTACGGGAACAAGGCGCTCCGCGCGTTCGAGCGGCAGGGGTTCAAGGTGATCCCGATCAATCCCAACGAGCGCGAGGTCGAGGGGCACCGCACCTATGCGTCGGTGCTCGACGTGCCCGAGGCGATCGACATGGCGACGCTGTACGTGCGGCCCGAGGTGGGCGTGCGCGTCATCGAGGACCTGGCGAAGAAGGGCATCCCCGAGGTGTGGCTCAATCCCGGCGCCGACGAGCCCGAGGTGGTCTCGCGTGCCCGCGAACTCGGCCTCACGCCGATCGTCGCGTGCAGCATCATCGGCATCGGCGACTCCCCGTGGCGCTATTGATCGGCCTCGCCGCGGTGACGATTTGACACCGCCTGAGGCCGGTCCTATACTCCGAGCAACGACCGAAAATTCCTCACGACAGAGGTCCCCCCGCGACCTCGAACGCGCCGCGGCCGGCGACCGTAATTCGCATCCGTTCGGTTCAACCGATCGTCACAACCACTCAACGCCAGCAGTCCACCATGCCGAACCAGAAACGCAGTGCCGGACGTCAGGCGTCCGCCGAGCCGGCCGACGTCCGGGAAGCGCAGACCGAATCCTCCCAGCCGTCCGCGTCCCCCGACAGTGCCCCGCCCGCAGGCGTCCAGGCGCGCACCGACAAAGGCGAGCCCGGGCCGGCGCGCGAGGGCGGGCCGGTTCGCGAAGGCCAGCAGCGTGACGGTCAGCCGCGCGACGCGCAGCAGCGCGAAGGCGGACAGCGTGACGGCGGACACCGCGAGGGTGGATCGCGCGAAGGCGGACCGCAGCGCGGCGACGGCCGCCGCGGTCAGGGTCTCAACATCACGGATCTGAAGGACAAGAGCATCCAGCAGCTCACGCAGATCGCGAAGGACCTGAACGTCGCCGGCGCGACCGGCATGCGGAAGCAGGATCTGATCTTCCAGATCCTCAAGGCCCAGACCGAGCAGAGCGGCTTCATCTTCTCGGAGGGCGTGCTCGAAGTGCTGCCCGACGGCTTCGGCTTCCTGCGGGCGCCCGACTACAACTATCTGCCCGGCCCCGACGATATCTACGTCTCGCCATCGCAGATCCGCAAATTCGATCTGCAGACCGGCGACACCGTGTCGGGCCAGATCCGCCCGCCGAAAGAAGGCGAGCGCTACTTCGCGCTGATCAAGGTCGAAGCGGTCAACTTCGAGTCCCCCGAGCAGGCGCGCGACAAGCTGTTCTTCGAAAACCTCACGCCGCTCTACCCGCAGGAGCGCATCGTGCTCGAGACGGCCTCCGACAACCTGTCGAGTCGCGTCATGGATCTGATGACGCCGGTCGGCAAGGGGCAGCGCGGCCTCATCGTCGCGCCGCCGCGCACCGGCAAGACCATGCTGCTTCAGAGCATCGCGCAATCGGTCGCGAAGAATCACCCGGAAGTGTTCCTCATCGTGCTGCTCATCGACGAGCGGCCGGAAGAAGTGACCGACATGCAGCGGTCCGTCAACGGCGAGGTGATCTCCTCGACGTTCGACGAGCCCGCACAGCGCCACGTGCAGGTCGCCGAGATGGTGATCGAGAAGGCGAAGCGGCTGGTCGAGCACAAGAAGGACGTGCTCATCCTGCTCGACTCGATCACGCGGCTCGCGCGCGCCTACAACTCGGTGATCCCGCCGTCGGGCAAAGTGCTCTCGGGCGGTCTCGATTCGAACGCGCTGCAGAAGCCGAAGCGCTTCTTCGGCGCGGCGCGCAACATCGAGGAGGGCGGCTCGCTGACCATTATCGCCACCGCGCTCGTCGACACCGGCTCGCGCATGGACGATGTGATCTTCGAGGAGTTCAAGGGCACCGGCAACATGGAGATCCATCTCGACCGCAAGCTCACCGACAAGCGCGTGTTCCCGTCGATTGACATGCAGAAGAGCGGCACGCGGAAAGAGGAGCTGCTGCTGCCGCGCGAGGATCTCAATCGCGTGTGGGTGCTGCGAAAGGTGCTGGCGCCGCTGTCGGCGGTCGAAGCGATGGAGCTGCTGCTCGACAAGATGGGCAAGGCGAAGTCGAACGCCGACTTCCTGGCCGCGATGCAGAAAGGGTGAGGACGCTTACCGTCCGCAGCTCCCGCCGATCAACTGGATGGACGACATGTCCAGCACCGGCACGTTCTGCGCCGGATCCGGTGCCTGCGTCGGCGCCGGGCTCATGCCGCTGGTGCCCCCGCCGACGACCACACGCCCGCCCCTGAACCTGACGCCGGGTTCCATCAGCGCCGATTTCTTGATCAACCCCGTCACTTCGACGCGCTGCTTGTCGTTTTTCTTGACGACCTCGACGAAGTCTTTCTTGCCCTGCAGCCTGAACGCGTGATTGCGGACCATCGGGCCGCTCTGCACGTCGGTCTGCCGCACGTCGTCAGCGACCAGCACGCGCTTGTTCAGGCAGCCGGTGATCGCGACCTCGACGGAGTCGCTCGGCACTTTCGGGCGCTCCTGTTCCTGCTGCGCCGCGAGCGGCACGGCGGCCAGGAGACATGCAACGAAGAGTCGGGACGTCATGGTTCCTCCGCGGCGGCAGGCAGCTCTCACGATAGCACGGGACGAAACCGCGATCACACCGATAGCCGCCGATCTTGTTCGGGAGCTCTGGTCATGAAACACGGGATAGCGTTCATCGTGATCGTCGCCATGATTGTGTCCGGGTGCGTGGCGGCGCGCGGGGCTGTGACGACGCGGCCGTTGGCGGCGGCGCATGCAGACCCTGCGATCGGTGCGTTCGTCAGGTCGCT
>JABFWM010000683.1 GCA_013362195.1 Acidobacteriota bacterium | reverse complement strand
GCGCAGGCCGGCCTGCGCGGCGGGCAGCGCGGCCAGGCACTGCGCGAGGAAACGCCGCCGCGACAGCCCCCGGCGTCGCATCCGGACAGCGTATACCAGATCAAACGAGCGCCGGGACGCGCGCCTTCACGCGCTGCGTCGCGGCCGCCCGCGCGCGGCGGACGTAGAATGGTGCGCTATGGCCGACGTGAAGAACCCGGGCACCGCGGCCGTGCTGAGCGCGGTCATTCCCGGCATCGGGCAGTTCTACAACGGTGACTTCCTGCGCGGCATCTTCTGGTTGATCGTCACGCCGGGACTCTGGATCGGCAGCGGCGGCCTGTTCGGGTGGATCTGCCACGTCATCGCGTCGTACACCGCGTACCGTCGCGCTCGCATCAAGACGCGCGTCGCGATCTCGGAGCCGTAACCGATCATCCGGCTCGGCATCCGGGTCGCCGGTCCATGAACTCCGGCGGGACGCCGCGCCGGCGGCGCTACTTCATGAAGTAGGGCCGGACGACGCCGCGGGCGGCGTCGAGTTCGCGCCCGAGGCGCTCCACCACGCCGCGGCGCTCCGGATCGTGGGGCGGCAGCGCCCGCAGCTCCTGTTCGAGCTGACGGATCCGCGCGAGATGCACCAGCAGCTGCCCTTCGTCGACGGGCGCGAGCTGCTGCACCAGTTCCTGAAAATCGAACGAGAGGCACGCGAGCGTGATCCGTCCGTCGCGCAGCTCGAGCAGCTCGCGCAGGTGCAGCGTCGCGCGCACGCCGGTCGGGTGGAACACCGAGCTGCCCAACTTCAGTTCGCCCGCATGCGTACCGGTGCCGAGCAGATCGACTTCGAAGACGCCGCTCGGCGCCTCGACCAGCCGTTCGATCGTGACCGCCGCGTCCGGGAAGGCGCGCGTCCAGGTGTCCGCGAAGAAGTGATAGGCGGCACCGCCGCGTTCGCGCCGCTGAAAGGGCATCTGCTCGAGCACCGCATCCTCCGCGAACATCGCCGCCGCGTCCGTGAATCGGCGCTCGTTGAAGCAGGCGTAATAGTCGCGGATCCAGCGCAGGTGATCGCCGGCGAGGATAGTGGTCGTCAGCGGCAGCGTCATTGTGGCCCCATGTTGAGATTCGGCACAGTCGGGACAGGTTCGTAACCGCACACGATCGCGTCCGTCCACATTTCGCGGCGAGTGGGCGGATGCGCAGGACGGCCCTCACGTGCCGGCAAGAAGTGCGCCGGTCAGATGCGCGATCGGGGAGGGCGCATCGTGGACGCGCGCGATCTCGTGGTCCCCCGTGAGTGTCGTGTGCGCATCGTCTTCGGTGATGGCGGACGGCGGCTCCTGCTGCCCGGCGCCACGCGTGCTCGCCTTCGACCGCGTCGCGAGCGGCGGCCGCACATCAACACGTCCGGTACGATTGCTTCGGCGGCAGTGAGAGCTTCGCGCGCGTCGATATCTGCGAATGCGCTTGCGACTCATGCGCCCTTCTCGATGCCGGTCGAACACGGCCGGGCTCGCGTTTCGATTCCTTACAGAATCTCGTTCGCCGTCGCGCCTCCGTACAGCGTGTGGCCTGAGTGCGGCCCGCCACACACGCGACGCGAATTCGTGGCGGATCGTGCGCTGCGTCACGGCGATCGCCATCGGAACTGCTCTTGCAGAGAGGCCCGGCACCTGCGAGATATGGAGGACGAACCCACAAATCGTTCAGGCGGCCCGCGCCGCCGTGAGGCCATGCATATGCCGTCAGCGGAGGTCATTGTCGATCACGCGCCCGCGTGGTTGACCGTTTCGCAACTCTGCCGTCGTTGGCAGCTCGATCGCAAAACCGTTTACAAGTTCATCGATGCGGAATTGCTCCCGGCCTGGCGCGTCGGTCCGCATCTCTATCGCGTCTCGGTCGCCGACGTTCTGCACTTCGAGTCCCGTAACCGAATTCTTCCGAAGTAAGGACATTCCCGCTTCCTGATGTTATCCGGGGATTCCTGCGGTTCTTCGTAGTCCGCCGTAGTCCGTCCTGGTCCACCGTAGGTATCGGAGGCACGACGTAGGCCACGCCACTGAATAGTGCGGGTTCCCGACAGCCGACCGATTGCGCCGGTCACGATGCCTCGGGCTAAATCGAGATCGTGAGATCGACGCGAGCGCGATGCTCGCGATTCGGCCAAAGGAGGCTGCGACTGATGAGAAAACTGACTACGACGCTTGCCCTGGGGTTCGTCCTCGCCACGACGTCGGCGTTCGCGCAGAGCGTGCACCTGAAATTTGGCGCGAACTCCGCGCCGAACTTCCAGGACCAGGGGCTGACGCTGAATTCGGCGGGTTCGCTTGCCGGACTGGGCAACGACGATGTGCTCGTCACGCTGTCGGCGACCGCTGCCGCGACCTCGACATGCACCAACTTCGGCGGTAACCAGGCCCCGGGGCAGAACCCGGCGGAGGTCACCGTATCGGGCAGCCAATCGATTCCGGCCTCGGAGATCAAGAACGGCAACACGCCGTTCAACGTCACGACGCAGCCGCCGGTCACCCCGATTCCTGGCGCCCCGGGTTGTCCGAATCCCAACTGGAGACAGGACATCACCGACCTCTCCTTCACCTCCACGACGATCACCGTCGAGCAGGGCGGCGCGCTCGTGCTGACGGTCACGTGCGGCCTGAGCGAGCCGACGACGAATGGCGTCGTGGCGAGCGGCAGCGTCATCTGCACGTCCAGGTAGCGCGCGCTTCACAGGACGAACACGGCCCGCGCCGATCGCGGACGTGTTCGTCGCACCGTCACGCCGCGGATGCGGGAGGCGAGGCGCGCCGCCGCTGCGGCGGCTGTTCAGACCGTGATCAATGAGGTGCTGGCGCCACACGCGCCGAAAAGATGTGGCCTGGCGCGGCTCCGCAAGGATGGGGGGAAACAACAGGTGACCACATCGTGCTATAAGTGTAGTCACATTAAAGGGCACGATGAACACCGTTGGCATCCGCGAGCTCAAGGCGCAGTTGAGCCGGCACCTGAAGCGCGTCCGCGCGGGCGCTCGATTGGTAATCACCGAGCGAGGTCGCGCCATCGCGAGCATTCAGCCTGT
>JABFWM010000625.1 GCA_013362195.1 Acidobacteriota bacterium | reverse complement strand
GGGGGGTGCCGCGGCGGCGCCTGATCGTGCGCCACGCGCTGCGGCTCGCGGCGGCGCCGCTGGCCGCGCTCGCGGGACTCTCGCTCGGCACGCTCCTGAGCGCATCGCTCCTCGTCGAGGCGCTGGTGGGCTGGCCCGGGATGGGCAGCCTGCTGCTCGAAGCCGTCGGCTCGCGCGATCAATACGTGATCGTCGGCGCGACGATCCTGTCGACGGCGCTCCTCATCTGCGGCAACGCCATCGCGGACGCATTTCTCTATCTCATCGATCCTCGCGCGCGGGCCGCCGAATGACGCCCGTCAGGCGCATCGTCCTGGCCGTCGCGCTTGGGGTCCACTGCGTCGTGCTCGCCGCGCCGTGGATGGCGACCTACGAACCGACCGAGCAGCATCGCGAACTCGCGTTTGCGCCGCCGACGCGTCTGCACTTCTTCGATGCCAGCGGACGATGGCACGCACGGCCGTTCGTGTGCGCGGTCGCTGCCGCGCCGGACGCAGTTTTCCGCTATCGAGAAGACTGTTCGCAGGCGTACCCGGTGCGTGCCTTCGTTCGGCGCAGCGTCCGCGTCGGCTTCCTCACCGAGCAGCGGCTGCACGTTGTCGGCGTCGACGAGCCCGGACACGTGTTCCTGCTCGGCACCGACGAGTTCGGCCGCGATGAGTTCTCGCGGGCGATCGTGGGGGCGCGCGTCTCGCTCGCGAGCGCGTTCGGCGCGCTCGTCGTATCGCTGGCGCTCGGCGTCGTCCTGGGATCGCTCGCCGGATACGGCAGCCGATTGGCCGACGTCCTCGTCTCCGGCGCCATCGAGCTCGTGCTGGCGCTGCCGTGGCTCTACCTCCTGCTCGCCGTCCGCGCCGCGCTGCCGCTGGCGATGACCCCTGGGCAGGCGCTGCTGGTCGTGATGGCCCTGCTCGGCGCACTCGGGTGGGCTCGCCCGGCGCGGCTCGTCCGCGCGGTCGTCGCGAGCGTTCGCACCGCGGATTACGTGACGGCGGCACGCACGGCCGGCGCGTCGACGCCGTACATCGCGCGGCGACACCTCCTCCCGCACCTGCCGATCGTGCTCGTCCCGCTCGCGCTGCAGATGCTCCCGCAGTTCATTCTCGCGGAAACGACGCTGTCGCTGTTCGGCCTGGGTGTGCCGGAGCCGGCGCCGACGTGGGGCAGCCTCCTTGCCAGCGCGCAGCGGCCGCAGATCCTCACCGGCGCATGGTGGCTGTTGACGCCGGCTGCTGGACTAATCGGCGTTTGTGTTATCTACTACTCGCTGGCGCGGATGCTGCGACCCGGCCCCCTTGTTCCGCGCCCCTGAGCCGACATAATGGCGGTGTCCATGGGTGCGTGGCGCACGTCAGTGGTGCGCGCGGGCTGCGTCGCCCTGTGGTTGTTCGTCTGGCTGACCGGTGCGTTGGCGCAGCACGCGGCCTCGCCGGCGCGCGGCGTCCGCGGCGGCCAGTTGGTCATCGCCGAACGCACGCCTCCCAGCACGTTCAATCCAATCTTCGCGCCCGACGGATCGACCAAAGCGGTAGTGGAACGGCTGTTCGCCGACCTCGTCCACATCAACCGCCGCACGCTGAAGACGGAACCGTCGCTGGCCTCCTCATGGTCGGTCTCGAAGGACGGACGCGAGTACACGCTGAAGCTCCGCCCCGGGCTCAGGTTCTCGGACGGCCATCCCTGTACTGCCGACGATGTGGTGTTCTCGTTCCGGGTGTATCTGGACGAGCGCGTCCACGCGCCGCAGCGCGATCTGCTGATGGTCGGCGGCAAGCCGATCGAGGTCTCGAAGAAAGACGACGCCACCGTGGTGGTGCGGCTCGCCGAGCCATACGCCGTCGGTGAACGGATGTTCGACAGCTTCGCGATCCTGCCGCAGCACGTGCTCGGAAAGGCGTACACGGACGGCACGCTGACACGCGCCTGGGGTGTCGACGCGGCGCCCGAGTCCATCGTCGGGATGGGGCCGTTCCGGCTGCGGGAGCACGTGCCCGGGCAGCGGGTCGTGCTCGAGCGCAATCCGTACTATTGGAAACGCGACGGAGAGGGCAACGCGCTCCCCTACCTCGATCGCCTGGTATACCTGACGATCGGCAGCAGCGACGCCGAGTTCCTGCGGTTCAAGGCGGGCGATCTCGACATCATGAGCCGCATGTCCGCCGAGCAGTTTGCCGCGCTGCCGGGCGGCGGCGCGTTCCAGGCGGTCGACGGCGGACCGAGCCTCGAATACAACTTCCTCTTCTTCAACCTGAACGATCTGCCCCAGGGTTCGCCGATCGCGCCGCGACAGGCCTGGTTCCGCAACGAAGCGTTCCGTCACGCGATCTCCGCCGCCATCGATCGGCAGGCGATCGTCTCGCTGGTCTTTCGAGGACGCGGCGAGCCGTTGTGGGGACCGGTCACACGGGCCAACGCCACCTGGTACAACCCGTCACTGCAGCGGCCGGCGCGGACGGTGGATGGGGCACGCGGACTCTTGAAGGGGGCGGGGTTCTCGTGGCGCGGCGACGGCGCACTGCTCGATCATGACGGCACGCCCGTGGAGTTCTCCGTCCTCGTGCAGGCCACCAGCGCCGCCCGTGGACATATGGCGACGCTGATCCAGAACGACCTGGCGCAGCTCGGGATCAAGGTGGCGATCGTGCCGCTCGATTCGCGCGCGGTGGTCGACCGCGTGCGGAACGCGCGCGACTACGATGCCTGCGTGCTCGGACTCGTCGCCGGCGACGCCGATCCGAACACCGACATCAGCGTCTGGCTCTCGAGCGGCGAGAACCATGCCTGGCGTCCCTCCGGCAAGGCGCCCGCGACGCCGTGGGAGGCGGAAATCGATGACCTCATGCGCAAGCAGATCAGCGCCCGCACCTTCGCCGCGCGCAAGCAGCTCTTCGATCGCGTGCAGGCGGTCCTCGCCGAGCACGAGCCGATGATCTTCCTCGCCAGCCCGCACATCCTCGCGGCCGCGCGCAGCGGCCTCGCGAATTTCAACCCTGGCGTGCTCCCCCACTACTCCCTCTGGAACGTCGACGAACTGTACTGGCGGCAGGCCCCGACGCGTTGATGCG
>JABFWM010000445.1 GCA_013362195.1 Acidobacteriota bacterium | reverse complement strand
GGGCGAGGGGCGGGCGTGGGGCGGGGCCAAACACGGGGAACGAAGGCGGCCAGCCGCGGGCCATCCGCCGGGCGGGAGCAGCGCCGACCGTGGTATAATTCGTCGTTTGGGCTGCGCTGCTCGGGCGCGGCAGTACCTATTTCACAGCAACGAGTTGAGAACATGGCGAAGCGCTGCGAACTCTGCGGAAAGGGCCCGGTCGTCGGGCGCAACATCAGCCACGCGCACAATGTGACCCCGCGGCGGTTCGAGCCGAACCTGCAGCGGGTCCGCGCGATGGTCAATGGCGGGATCAGGCGGCTGCGCGTCTGCACGCGCTGCCTGCGCTCCGGCAAAGTGGTCAAGGCGGCCTAGTCGGGCCGCGCGCCGATTACACAATTCGTCCTGCATGACGGATCTGTGATGCGCCAGGCGATTTCCTCGCCGTCCGCGCCGAAGGCGATCGGCCCCTACTCGCAGGCCGTCAAGGCCGGCAATCTGCTGTTCGTCTCGGGGCAGGTACCCATCGATCCCGCGACCGGCGATCTGGTGAGCGGCGACATCGCCGCGCAGACGCACCGCGTCTTCCAGAACATCGGCCAGATCCTCGCCGCCGCCGGCGCCTCCTTCGACGCCGTCGTCCGATCGACGGTCTATCTCCTGGACATGAACGACTTCGCGAGGATGAACGAGGTGTACGGGACCTACTTCACCTCGCCCGCGCCGGCCCGCGCCACCGTGCAGGTCGCCCGGCTCCCGAAGGACGCGAAAGTGGAGATCGACGTCATCGCCGTGCTGGCGTAAACCGGGCGGCGCGCCGAACCCGCCTCAGTCGATCGCCAGGTCCAGAGCCCCGCTCCGTCCCTCGCAGGCGCGCGTGCGCTAACGGCTCGCCCTTTCGACGTCAACGACGCCGTCCACGCTCCTGAGCGACTTGATCACTTTCTGCAGATGCTTCACGTCGCTGATCTCCACGGTCATGTCGATGCGCCCGGTCTGATCGTCGTCCGATCGCGCCTCGACGTTCCGGATGTTCGTGTTGATGCCGGCGATCTTCGAGGTGACGTCGGCGAGAATCCCCTTGCGGTCCTCGACGTGGAGGCTGAGACGCACCGTGTACGGTGAGGTGTCCGCGCCCTTGTCCCATTCGACCTCGATGCGCCGCTCCGGGTCGTAGAGCAGGTTGACGACGTTCGAGCAGCTCGCCGAGTGGACCGACACGCCCTTGCCGCGGGTGATGTAGCCGACGATCTTCTCGCCGCGGATGGGATTGCAGCAGCGGGCGCGGAACACCATCAGATCGTCGAAGCCGCGCACCTTGATCTTTTCTTCGGCGGGTCCGAGCACCCGGCGGACGACGGACGCGATGCCGCTCTCCGGAGCTTCCTTGAGCTGCTCCTGCGGCACGAGCTTCGTCAGGATCGTGCGCGCCGCGACCTTGCCGTAGCCGATCGCGGCGAACAGCTCGTCGGCCTTGCCGTAGCCGTACTCCGTCAGCGTCGCCGCGAACGCGGGCCCGTCGGTCAGCGACCTGATGTTCAGATTGAAGCGGCGCGCTTCCTTCTCGAACAGCTTCCGTCCCAGCTCCAGGCTGCGCTGCTTCTCCTCGCCCTGGATGTAATGCTTGATCTTGTTCCGCGTCCGCGACGTGACGACGAAGTTGAGCCAGTCGCGGCTCGGTTGGTGTCCGGGCGCCGTGACGATCTCGACGATGTCGCCGTTGCGCAGCCGCGTGCGCAGCGGCACCATCTTGCCGTTCACCCGCGCGCCGACGCATTGATGGCCGACGTCGGTATGGATCGAGTACGCGAAATCGACCGGCGTCGCGTCGCGCGGCAGCGCCTTGACCTCGCCCTTCGGGGTGAAGATGTAGACCTCTTCGGGATAGAGCTCGATCTTCAGGTTCTGCAGGAACTCCTGCGGATCGCGCACCTCCTGCTGGAACTCGAGCAGCTGACGCAGCCACAGGAAGTACTGCTCGTCGCGGTCGGCGCCGACGCGCCCCTCCTTGTACTTCCAGTGCGCGGCGATCCCTTCCTCGGCGATGCGGTGCATCTCGGCGGTGCGGATCTGCACCTCGAACGGAAAGCCGCGCTCGCTGATCACGGAGGTGTGCAGCGACTGATAGCCGTTCGGCCGCGGCATCGCGATGAAGTCCTTGATCCGGCCGGGGACCGGCGACCAGGTCTGGTGGATGATGCCGAGCGCCGCGTAGCAGTCCTTCACCGACTGCGTGACGATGCGCAGCGCCATGAAGTCGTAGACCTGATCGAGATCGATCTTCTGCTTCTTCAGCTTCTGGTGGATGCTGAACAGGCGCTTGATCCGGCCGTCGATGTGCATCACCGGCACCTGCGCCTCGGTCAGCTTCGCCGAGATCGTCTTCGTCAGCTCCTCGATCAGCCCTTCGGTCGCGCGCCGCCGCCCTTCGACGCGCTGCCGCAGCGATTCGTAGGCCTTCGGCTCGAGATACTTGAACGCGAGCTCCTCGAGCTCGTTCTTCACCTTGCTCATCCCGAGGCGGTTGGCGATCGGCGCGTAGATGTCGCGCGTCTCCTGCGCGATGACGAGGCGGCGCTCCTCGGGCAGGTGATGCAGCGTCCGCATGTTGTGCAGGCGGTCCGCGAGCTTCACGAGAATCACGCGGATGTCGTCGACCATCGCCAGCAGCATCTTGCGGAAGTTCTCCGCCTGCCGCTCTTCGCTCGACGAGAACTGGATGGCGCCGAGTTTCGTGACGCCCTCGACCACGTGGGCGATGTCGGCGCCGAACAATTCGCGGATCCGCTCGATCGAGGTCTGGGTGTCCTCGACGATGTCGTGCAGCAGCCCCGCGGCAATCGCGACCACATCGAGCTTCATCTCGGCGAGCAGGTTCGCGACCTCGAGCGGGTGCACGAGATAGGGCTCGCCGGAGTGGCGCACCTGTCCCTTGTGCTCGAACGCGGAGAAGACGTACGCGCGCCTCAACAGCTCGCTATCGGCGTCGGGATTGGAGGCGCGGACCTTCTCGACGAGGTCCTCGAACCGGATCATGGGTCGTGGTGTCTAAACGTCGAAGAAACGGGGGGGAACAGGTCGGCGGAGCCCT
>JABFWM010000203.1 GCA_013362195.1 Acidobacteriota bacterium | reverse complement strand
AATGCGATCACGCAGGCGGCCGGCGGCACGGCGCCGTCGTCGCAGGATCAGCGCGTCAACCGCGCCGCCGACATCAACCCGAACGACATCGAGAGCATCCAGGTCCTGAAGGGGCCGTCGGCGTCGTCGATCTACGGCTCGCGTGGAACGAATGGCGTCATCGTCATCACGACCAAGCGCGGCCGCGCCGGCAAGACCTCGATCGACGTCGCCCAGCGCTTCGGAACCTCCGCGATCTCGAACACGATCGGCATTCGCTGCTTCCACAGCGCCCAGGAGGTCGACGACGCCGGCTTCGACAGCACGGGCTTCGGCGCGGCGACGAACAAGTGCAACGACTACCAGAAGCAGCTCTACGGCGAGAATCCGTTCAACTACCAGACGGTCGCCTCGCTCCGCGGCGCGACGCAGGGTGGGACGAACTTCTTCGTCTCCGGCCTCGCCCAGCATGACGGCGGTCTGGTCAGGAACGACTTCTACAACAAGCAGTCGCTCCGCGTGAACCTCGGCCAGCAGTTCGGCTCGCGCCTCAACATCCGCGCGAACACGGAGCTCATCCACAGCCTCACCCAGCGCGGCGTCAGCGGCAACGACAACACGGGCATCAATCCGTACACGACGTTCTCGCAGACTCCGTCCTTCCTCGACCTTCGCCGCCGTCCCGACGGGACCTTCCCGCGCGGAGTCGACGCGGTGCAGGGGAATAACCCCTTCCAGGTCGCGGAGCAGGTCAAGACGCCGGAAAACGTCTATCGCCTCCTCGGCAGTTCGACGGGGACGTTCAACATCCTGACCGGTGAGAAGCAGACCCTCGACTTCACGATGATCGGCGGCGTCGACGCCTACAGCGATAACGCGAAGATCATCGCCCCGGCGACGCTCTACATCGAGCAGGCCAACGCGCTTCCGGGCACCATCGTCAACAGCCAGGGCAACGTGGTGAACGCGAACCTTTCGGGATCGCTCAACCACCGCCTCATCCGCAGCCTGTTCACGGCGACCACTTCGGCGGGCTTCCGCCAGGATCGGCGCCAGTTCGACGTGCTCGCGACGACGGGCCACGGCGTCTTCCCCGGCGTGACCAACGTCGCCGCGTCGACGCAGGTCGTCTCGACGGAATCGCAGGACCTCGTCAAGGCGCTGTCGTTCTTCGCGCAGGAGGAGTTCCTCACCCTCGGTGAGCGCATGCTCCTCACCGCCGGCGTCAACGCCGAGCGGACGAGCAACAACGGCGACCCGAAGAAGTTCTACTCGTATCCGAAGTTCTCGGCCTCGTACCGGCTCCCCTGGCTGCCGCCGGCGACGGACGAGATGAAGCTGCGCGTTGCGTTCGGCAAGGCGGGCAACCAGCCGACGCAGGGCAAGTACACCTTCCTCACGAGTCTCATCGAGGAAGGCGCGACGGGCTATCGGGCCTCGACCGTGATCGGTGCGCCGAGCATTCAGCCCGAACAGGCGACCGAGACGGAAGGCGGATTCGACTGGACCATCTTCGGCGGCCGGGGCCGGCTCTCGGCCACACAGTTCCGGAAGCAGATCGACAAGCTGCTCCTCCAGGCGACGATCGCTCCGTCCACCGGCTTCTCGAGCCAGTGGATCAACGGCGGTCAGATCGTGACGCACGGCACCGAGATCGAGCTCGGCATGACGCCGATCCAGATGGGCCGTGTCGAGTGGATCTCGACCACCACCTATGCCAGCAACAAGGGGAAGGTGACGCAGCTCCCGGTGGCACCCTTCATCCCGGTGTCGGGATCGTTCGGCAGCCGCTTCGGCAATGCGTTCGTACAGCAGGGACAGCTGATCACCGTGCTCCAGGCGGTCAACGGCTGCAGGGGCCTGGTGACCAACCCCAAGACCGGCGTCGTGTCGTGCCCGGCGGCGAACCGTGTCCTCACCTTCATGGGGAACTCGGCGCCCGACTACCAGATGGGCTTCAACAACGACGTGAACGTCGGTCCGTTCCGCTTCTCCTCGCTGGTCGACTGGCGGAAGGGCGGTCTCGGGATCAACCTGACGAACAACTACTTCGACGGCGGGCTGCTGGCCGACACGGCGGTCGGTAACGCACGCATCCGCGAGTTCCGCAAGGGTCGCGCGGTGTACGTCGAGAACTCCGGCTTCGTGAAGCTGCGCGAGATCACGCTCGGGTATGAGCTGCCGAACGACCTCACCGGTCGCCTGTTCGCTGGCCGCGTGTCGAACGCGCGCATCGACCTGAGCGGGCGGAACCTCTACACCTGGACGCGGTACTCTGGTCTCGACCCGGAGGTCTCGAACTTCGGTAACCAGGCCCTGGGACGTTTCCAGGACGTGACGCCGTATCCGCCGAGCCGCTCGTTCTACCTGACGATCAACACCACCTTCTGAGCGAGAGCGCAGATCAAATGAAGCGATACATGACCATCGCACTCGCGGCGGGTGTTGCCGTCGCGGCGTGCAAGGACAACCCCACCGCGGCGCCGATCGACGCGCCGACGGTGACGGCGATCAAGACGTTGACACCGACGACGCTGCAGCAGCTGGCGACCGGGGTGACGGCGCAGGATCGCGCATCGTACGCCACGACTGCGGTGCTGACGCTGACGGAGATTCTCGCCCGCGACGTCTACCGGATCGACGCGTCGGAGCCGCGCTACGTGAACGAGACGCTCGGCGGACAAGCCGACCCCGGCAGCTTCGCGGGCGGCGGCGGCTTCGCCGGGTTCTACACCGCGACGCGGGCGGCGCAGAATGCCATCGACGCGCTGAAGACCGCGTCGTCGGCGTATTTCTCGCCGACCGACGTCAAGATCTCGACGGGCTTCTTCCGCACCATGAAGGCCCTCGTCTTCTATCGGGTCATCGAGCTCCGCGACACGGTCGGCATCCCGCTCCAGACGGCCAACCCGATGGAGCTGACGCCGATCTACTGCAAGCCGCACGTGCTGAACTACATCGCGGCGCTGCTCGATAGCGGCTACGCGGATCTCACCTCGGTCACGAAAGCCGATACGCTTCCGTTCAAGCTTCCGGGCGGCTTCTCGAGCTATGGGCTGAACTACAACGTCGACAGCCACCTCGTGCTGTTCAATCG
>JABFWM010000256.1 GCA_013362195.1 Acidobacteriota bacterium | reverse complement strand
CCGGCCGTGCGCGGCCGGCCGCCCGCGCCCGGGGCACGAGCACGAGACGGCGAAGGCCGACGTGCACGCGCGGCAGCCCCGGCGCATACGCGAGGTCGCTCAACACGCGCGCGTAGACGTCCGCGGCCGCGGCGAACGCGGCGGCGCCGTCGCCCGCCGACGCCGCAGTACTCAGCGAACGCCACATCGCGCGACGTGCCGCGCGGGCGCGGCCGAGCAGCCTGAACCCGATATGCGCAGCCTGGGCGGCGATCGCCGCCTTCCCGTCGGGAGTGCTCGTCCACGCGTCGAACGGCGCTCGGTCGATGCCGCCGCGATACTGCAGGCGCTCGCCGGAGATCTTGTACCAGCCCATGTCGAAGCCGGGTCGCGGTGCGACGATCGTGCCCGCCGGCGGCGCACGGAATTGCACGGCGATCCACCGCGGGACGCCGGGAGCCCCGACAGATCTGTTTCTGCGTGTGCAGAGTTCGTCAACTGAAGCCGGGTCTGAAGACCCGGCCTACACACCCTGAGAAGCCGGGTCTGAAGACCCGGCCTACACGTCCTGAGCCGTGAGCGGTTCACAACAACGTCCCGTGCAGGACGATCAGCGCCACCGAGAAATAGATCACGAGCCCGGTCACGTCGACGAGCGTCGCGACGAACGGCGCCGAAGACGCCGCCGGATCGAAGCCGAGGCGCCGCAGTGCGAACGGCAGCAGCGATCCCACCAGCGTGCCCCACAAGACGATGCCGACCAGGGCGATCGCCACCGTGATCGCGACGAGCAGCCAGTGCTGCCCGTAGACGTCGGAGAACGCCGACCAGATGCTGATGCGCATGAACCCGATGGTCGCGAGGATGGCGCCGAGGGCGAGGCCCGCGGCCAGTTCGCGGCGCATGACGCGCCACCAGTCGCGCAGGTGGACTTCGCCGAGCGCGAGCGCGCGGATGACGAGCGTCGAGGCCTGCGACCCCGAGTTGCCGCCGCTCGAGATAATCAACGGCACGAACAGGGCGAGCACGACCGCGCGCGAGATCTCCGCCTCGAAGAACCCCATCGCCGTGGCCGTCAGCATCTCGCCGACGAACAGCGCCGTCAGCCAGCCGGCGCGCTTGCGAATCATCGTGCCGAACGCGATCGCCGTGTACGGCTCGTCGAGCGCCTCCGAACCGCCGATGCGCTGGATGTCCTTGGTCGCCTCCGTCTCCGCCACGTCCAGCACGTCGTCCACCGTGACGATCCCGATGAGCATGCCGGCGCTGTCGGTGACCGGCAGCGCCGAGCGATCGTATTGCCGGAACACCGAGACGGCGGTCTGCTGATCGTCGGCGGCCTTCAGCGCGACGAAATGCCGATCCATGATCTCTGACACGCGCCGCGAGGGGTCGGTGAGCAGGACCTCGCGGATCCGGATGTCGTCGATCAACACGCCATGATCGTCGACGATGTAGATGACGTTGAGGGTCTCGCTGTCCTGGCCGTGGCGGCGGATGTACTCGAGCACCTCCTGGATCGTCCATTCCTCGTGGACGGCCACGTAGTCGGGCGTCATCAGGCGCCCGACCGACTTCTCGGGATATCCGAGCAGCGTCAGCGCGATGCCGCGCTCCTGCGGCGTGAGCAGCGACAGCAGCTCGCGCGTGGCCGCCGCCGGCAGCTCTTCGAGGAACATCGTGCGATCGTCGGGCGCCATGTCGTTCAGGATCGACGCGACCTGTTCCTTCGACAGCGTTTTCAGGAGCGACTCGCGCGCGTCCTGCGGCAGGTACTCGAAGGTCGCGGCCGCGTCCTTGCGCGGCAGCAGCCGGAACACGACCGCCTGGTCCTCGAGCGCGAGCGCGCCGAGCAGCTCGCCCAGCTCGCTGGGCGGACGGTTCCGCACCATGTCGCGGAGCCGCGCGTAGTCGCGTGTGCGAAGGACCGCGGCAAGTTCGTCGGCCGGCTTGGCGACCCGCCGGATCGCCTCCAGCGCCTCGTCGCGGTCGGGACCGCTCAGTTGTTCAGCCATTTGCGTCAACGCCGCTCGAACGATGTCGTGGTGATGGACGTGAGGTCCGATACGCTTGATCGCGTCGAGCCAGATCGAGTGAATGAGGTCGAGATCGCGCGAGTTGAGAGACGGCGCGTGGGCGCCGAGATGATAGACGTCGGTGCGGCCGCTGCGGTGATGGATGACCAGCCGCACGTGCAGATCGGATCGCGGGGCGCGCTCCCAGGCCTGGCCGAGCAGCTGCGCCTGCGCGTCGGCGGAAATCGACGACGACTCGCCGACGTAAATCTCCGACGCCTGGAGCTGCTGGGCCGCGGACACCAGCGCGTCGAAGATGTCGCGCGCCGGAACGATCATCAGCCGCACCGGCCGGCCGTAGCGCTCGGCGAGCGCGAGCGCGCGCGAGAACACGAGGCGCTCCGACGCGGTCGGCCGCGTGTCGTCGGTCCACTCTTCGTCGGTGTCGACGCCGATGATGCGCACGACCATGATCACGACGTCATGATCGCGGGACGTGCGCAGCGCCGCGTCCACGTGCGCCAGCCAGTTGGGATTGCGGACCGGCACCAGAATCGTGCGCGGCCGTGCTTCGAGCGGTCCGAATGAGAGCTGGGCCGACGGAAGCAGCTCCGACGCATCGAGGTCCGGCGCGTCGGCGCTCGCGGTGCGGCCCGCACGGACCGCGAGCACCGATGCCAGCGCGGCGATCGCCACGGCCGCGGCAATCGCGCCTGCCTCGTAGCGCACCAGCATCGCGGCGCCGCCGCCGGCCAGGAGCGTGAGCAGCGTCCAGGCGCCCATCGCCCATTCGCGTCCGGCGATCCTCAGGTTCAGCGGCAGCTGCAGCGCCGCCGGCCGCATCCGGCGCAGCCGCACCAGCACGACGATCTGCAGCACGAACGTCGCGATCACCGAGAACGCGTAGGCCGACGTGAGCCACGCGGTGCTCGCACCGCTCATCACCACCGCGGCCGCGACCGCGGCCGCGACCGTGTCGATGGCGGCGGCCTGTCTGCCGAACCGTGGATCCCGCGCGCGAAGGACGCCGGACAGCAGGCGCCGCTCGGCGAGCCCAGCGATCACGCTCTCGCCGCCCCACAG
>JABFWM010000493.1 GCA_013362195.1 Acidobacteriota bacterium | reverse complement strand
TTCTGGTTCTTCGGGCACCCCGAGGTCTACATCATCTTCATGCCGGCGCTCGGCATGATCTCGCCGATCATCTCGACGTTCTCGCGGCGGCCGGTGTACGGGTACCTGACGATCATCCTGGGAAACATCTCCACCGCGTTCATCGGCTTCGGCGTCTGGGTCCATCACATGTTCGCGACCGGACTGCCGCAGTTCGCGCAGAGCTTCTTCACCGTCGCGAGCATCATGATCGTGGTGCCGACGGCCGCGCAGATCTTCTGCTGGATCGCGACGGTGTGGACCGGACGGGGGGTCCGCTTCACGTGCGCGATGCTCTACGTCCTGGCGTGGTTCGTGGTGTTCGTGATTGGCGGCCTGACCGGGGTGATGCTCGCCTCGGTGCCGCTCGACCTGCAGATCCACGACACTTTCTTCGTCGTCGCCCACTTTCATTACGTGCTGATCGGCGGCGCCGTCTTCCCGCTGCTCGGCGCGATTCACTACTGGTTTCCGAAGATGACCGGCCGCATGCTCGGCGAAAGGGTCGGAACGCTCGCTTTCGCGCTGTTCTTCATCGGCTTCAACCTGACGTTCTTCCCGATGCACATCCTCGGCCTGCACGGGATGCCGCGGCGCGTGTACACGTATCCGGCGTCCATGGGCTGGGGCTCGATGAACATGCTGGCAAGCGTCGGCGCCGCGATCATTTTCGTGTCGCTGGTCGTCTACCTGGTGAACGTGCTGGTGAGCCTGCGCGCGGGCGCGGCCGCGCCGGACAATCCGTGGGACGCCGCCACACTGGAGTGGGCGACCTCGTCGCCGCCGCCGGTCTACAACTTCGCGGTGATGCGCGCGGTCGGCAGCCGCGATCCGCTCTGGCACCCCGAGCTCGAGATGCCGGTGGTTGTCGGGCTCAACCCGGAGAAGTGCGAGATTCTCGTCACCCACGTGCTCGATGCGGAACCCGACCACCGCTATCCGTCGCCGGGGCCGTCGATCTGGCCGCTGCTCGCGGCGATCGCCACGACGGTGCTGTTCGTGTGGTCGATCTTCACGCCGTGGGGCGTCGTGTGGGGCGCCATCCCGCTCACCATCACGCTGATTGGCTGGTTCTGGCCGAAGAGCGGCCGGACGCCGCGCGAGCTCGAACGCGACCTCGCCCGGCTGGAACCGAAGGAAGCCGCGTCGTGAGCCGGGCCGCCATCGACGTCTCGCCGCTGCCCGAACACGCATTCGGCCATCGCAGCCTGCTGTGGTGGGCCACGCTCGCCGTCGTCGCCATCGAGGGCACGGTGTTCGCGCTGCTCATCGTCAGCTACATCTATCTGAAGGGGCGGAACGACCACTGGCCGCCCGCGGGGGTGCCGCCGCCCGCGATCATGTGGGGCACGATCAATACGATCATTCTGCTGGCGTCCGCCGTGCCCAACGAGCTCACGAAGCGGGCCGCCGAGAAGTACTCGCTGCGCGGCGTGCAGATGGGGCTCGTGGTCTGCCTGCTGTTCGGCCTGGCGTTCAACGTCGTGCGCATCTTCGAGTTCATGTCGCTGAACGTCTCGTTCGACTCGAACGGCTACGGCTCCGCGGTGTGGGCGCTGCTCGGGTTTCACACGGTGCACATCCTCACCGACTGGGTGGACACGGCCGTCCTCACGGTCCTGATGTTCACGGGGCCGGTGAACGAGCACCGGTTCGTCGACGTCAGCGAGAACGCGATGTACTGGTATTTCGTGGTGCTGTCCTGGTTGCCGATCTATGCGGTCATCTACTTTGCGCCGCGCGTCTCATGACCCGCGCCGCGTCACGGCGCTGGTGCTTGGCGTCCTCGCCGGGCCGATTCTGTTCCTGACGCTGCTCGAGGCCAACTACGCGCTTACCTACGTGGCGTGCGAGCACCGCCAGGAGTGGTTCCTCCACGCGGTCACCCTGATCACCGTCGCGCTCGTCGCATTGGCGGGACTGAACGCATGGCGCGCCCGCACGCCGGGCACGATGGAACGCGAAACACTCGATCAGGAGGAGACGACGGAGATGCGGGCGCGATTCCTCGCGTATAGCGGCATGCTCTCGGCGGCGTTCTTCATCGTCGCGATTCTCGCGTTCGAGATCCCGATGCTGGTGTTGCACCCGTGTCAGTAGTGCGTTGTCGGTTTCTTCCGCCTGAAGGCGGAAGCTACGGGATCGCGAGAGTCGGGCGTGCTCGAGTTCTTCCGCCTGAAGGCGGAAGCGACGCGATCGCGGGGCCCGTCGCTTCCGCCTCTGTAGCTTCCGCCGTCAGGCGGAAGCTGACGCTCGCGGTGCAGCTCACGCTGGCGCTGCTCGTTCCCCGCGCCGCCGACGCGCATCCCCTGGCGAACGCGGCGGCCACACAATGGACGTGGGAGCCGCTCGTCGTCGTTCCGCTCGCGATCGCGACGGCGCTGTACGCGGCGGGCGTCGCCCGGCTCTGGCGCCGCGCCGGCGTGGGACACGGGGTCGCACGTCTCGAGGCCGCGTCGTTCGCCGCCGGCACGCTGACGCTTGTCGTCGCGCTGCTCTCGCCCGTCGCATGGCTGTCGCAGATCCTCTTCTCCGTCCACATGACGCAGCACACGCTGCTGATGCTGGTCGCCGCGCCGCTGCTGACGTTCGGGCAGCCGGTGTATGCGTGGCTCTGGGCCTTCGACGACAGCCGCCGCGAGCCGGTCGCCCGCGCAATCCGCCGCCGCGCCGTCCTCCGCGGCTGGCGGTGGCTCACCGCCGCGCTCACCGTGTTCCTGGTACAGGCGGCCGCGCTCTGGCTCTGGCACGTGCCGGCGCTGTACGAAGCGGCGCTGCGCAGCGACGCGGTCCACGCGTTCGAGCACCTGTGTCTCGTCCTGTCGGCTTCGCTCTTCTGGTGGGCGATGGTGCACGGCCGCTACGGACGCGCGGGCTACGGCCTGGCCGTGCTCTACGTGTTCCTGACCGCCGTCCATAGCAGCGCGCTGGGCGCGCTCCTGGTCGTCTCGCCGAACGCCTGGTACGCCGATTACGTGCGTCAGGGTGACGCGTGGCACATCGACGCGCTCGGCGATCAACAGCTTGCCGGATTGCTGATGTGGATCCCGGCGAGCGTCATTTTCATCGTCT
>JABFWM010000398.1 GCA_013362195.1 Acidobacteriota bacterium | reverse complement strand
ACGCCACCGAGATCCTGCGCGAGCTGGAGGCCGTCACGTACACACAGGGCGACGGCGGTCCGCGGTTCGACGCGTGGGACCTCGACACGCTCGTGGCTTATATCGTCGCGAACCACCACGCCTACGTGCGTCAGCAACTGCCGGTGCTACTCGCGCACACGCAGAAGATTGCGAGCGTGCACGCAGCCCGTCATCCCGAGCTTGCCCGGGTCGCTCACCTGCTGCAGGAGATCGCCGACGAGATGACCTCGCACATGGCGAAGGAGGAGCAGGTCCTCTTCCCCTATATCGTCGCGCTGGTCGTGGCTGTCACTGACCGGCTCCCGGCACCGTCGGCACCGTTCGGCACGATCACGAACCCCATTCACAGGATGGAGGCGGAACACGAATCGGCGGGCCGCGCCATGATCGAGATCCGCGAGCTGACGGCGGGGTTCGTCAGGCCCGGGGACGCGTGTGAAACATACGCGGTCTCGCTGCGCGAACTGGAGGCGTTCGAGCGCGATCTGGACGCGCACGTGCACCTCGAGAACAACATTCTGTTTCCCAGAGCCGCGGCGCTCGAGGCCGCGAGCCGCCAACGACTGGCGATCGCGAGCAAGAGCCTATAATTCGAAGCGACATGCGTCCCCCGCGCGAACAGCGCAGAGCGGCAGTCTGGGGTGGCCTCGTCACGGCCGTTCTTGCCGCACTGATCGTCGCCGGCTCCCGCAACCTCAATCATTTCGACGCGGCGCTGGTCGGCTATACGTTCGCCACGCTGTTCGCCGCCTTCGCGATCACGTATCGCTACTCCATGTGGCTGCAGCGGCCGCCGACGCGCATGTACTGGCGGCGCGGCTGGTCAGTGTTCCTCACGCCGCGGTTCATCGGCGGCAACCTCGTTGAAGCGGTCCGCCGGCTGACGCTCTCGTTCGCGGCCAACCGTTTCATCTTCCGCCGCGGCCGGCTGCGCGGCGCCGCGCACTGGCTGATCATGTGGGGCTGTGTCCTCGCCGCGGCGATCACCTTTCCGCTCGTCTGGGGATGGATTCACTTCGAGACGGTGCCGGGACGGCTGGACCGCTATCAGATCTACCTGTTCGGGTTTCCCGCGCAGTCGTTCGCCGTCCACTCGGTCATCGGCTTCGTGATCTTCCACGGCCTCGTCTGGTCGGCCTTGCTCGTGATTGCCGGCGTCATGCTGGCGTTCCGCCGGCGCATGGTCGATCATGCCGCCGTCTCGCTGCAGCAGTTCGCACAGGACGTAATGCCCCTCCTGCTGCTGTTCGCGATCAGTGTCACCGGACTGATGCTGACCGCCAGCTATACCTGGATGAAAGGCTACGCCTACGATTTTCTCGCGATCCTCCACGCCATCACCGTCATTCTCACGCTGCTGTATCTGCCCTTCGGCAAGCTGTTCCACATTTTTCAGCGGCCCGCGCAGATCGGTGTCAGCTTCTACAAGGACGCCGGGTCGCGCGAGCCGGCGGCACGCTGCCGCCGCTGCGGCATGGCCTACGCCCCCGCGATGATGGTGCGCGATCTGATCGGCGTCGAGCGGGATCTGGGATTCGCGTACGAGATGGACGCCGCCGATGGCGCGGCGCATTACCAGGAGATCTGCCCGCGCTGTCGCAGGGCGATGTTCGGGCTGGCGCAGGCCGGTGCGTGGAGCGAAGGTCTCACCGCACGCCTCGCGGGCGACAAGGACTGACACACGTGGCGACGCTTCCTGTCGACGAGCTGAAGATCATCGAGCGATTCGGGCCGCACCAGTCGGCCATGACCGGCGTGCGGCTGTCCACGAGCACGGAGCCGGAGCGTCTCGTGAAGACGCATTGCTGCTTCTGCGGTCAGCAGTGCGGCGTCCAGCTCAAGGTCCGCGACAATCAAGTCATCGGGTTCGAGCCCTGGGAGGAATTTCCGTTCAATCGCGGCATGCTCTGTCCGAAGGGCGTCAAGCGCTACCTGCAGGGCGCGCATCCCGATCGCCTGACGACGGCCGTCGGCCGCGATTCGTCATCGCCGCACGGATTCTCCCCGCTGCCGTACAACGAGGCGATCGCGCGGGTGGCCGGTGAAATCGCCCGGATTCAGCAGGTACACGGCCCGGCGGCCTTCGCGCTGCTCAGCGGCGCGAGCCTCACCACGGAGAAGACGTACCTGATGGGCAAGTTCGCGCGCGTGTGCCTGCGGACGCCGTACATCGACTACAACGGCCGCCTGTGCATGGTGAGCGCCGGCGCCGCGAACAAGAAGGCCTTCGGGATCGATCGGACGACGAACCCGTGGTCCGACATGGTCGGCACGGAGGTGGTGTGGGTCGCGGGGTCGAACGTCGCGGAGTGCTCGCCGATCACGACGAACTACCTGTGGCAGGCACGCGAGCAGGGCGCGCGCATCATCGTCCAGGACCCGCGGATCACGCCGGTGGCGCGCACCTGCGATCTCTACCTTCCGGTGCGGCCCGGGCGCGACGCGGCCCTGTTCGCGGGCGTGTTGAACCTGATGATTGAGCACGGATGGATCGATCGCGACTTCACCGAGACGATGACGGTCGGCTTCGATGAGGTGGCCGCTTACTGCCGTCAATGGCCCGTCTCCCGCACCGCCGACGTCACCGGTGTGCCCGAGCGCAGCCTGCGGCAAGCGGCGGAGTGGTGGGGAACCGCGAAGACCAGCTTCCTCTTTCACGCCCGGGGCATCGAGCATCACTCGAACGGCGTCCAGAACGCGCTGGGCACGATCAATCTCGTGCTCGCCACGGGGCGCATCGGAAAGCCCAAGAGCGGCTACGGCACGATCACCGGACAGGCGAACGGCCAGGGCGGGCGCGAGCACGGGCAGAAGTGCGATCAGCTTCCCGGCTGGCGCGACATCAGCAACCCCGATCACCGGCGGCACATCGCCGCCATCTGGGGCATCGACGAGAAGGACCTGCCGGGGCCTGGCGTCGACGCCTACGAGCTCTTTCGCAAGATCGACGCGGGCGAGATCAAAGGGCTGCTGTCGCTCTGTTTCAATCCGATCGTGTCGCTGCCCGACAACGCCTTCATCCGGCGCTGCCTCGAGAAGCTCGAGTTCTATGTCGCGATCGATTTCTTCCTCAACGACACGGCGCGATACGCCGACATCGTGCTGCCCGGCAGCCTCCAGGAGGAGGACGAGGGCACAGTGACCCAGGTCGAAGGCCGCGTCATCAAGATCAACAAAGCGATCGAGTGCCCCGGCGAGGCGCGGCAGGACTGGCGCATCATCCAGGATCTGGCGCACGCGCTCGGGCGGCCGCACGGGTTCACGTTTTCAGGCCCCCGCGAGATCTTCGACGAGCTGCGGCGCGCCAGCAAGGGGGGGGTCGCTGACTATTCCGGCATCACCTACGAGAAGATCGACGCGCAGATGGGCGTGTTCTGGCCGTGCTACAGCGAGGATCCCCGGACGGGCCTCGCCATCGACCATGCCGGCACGCCGCGGCTGTTCGAGCCCGGCAGCTACAATCCCGTGGCGAGAGGGGAAGGGCCGTTTTATTTTCCCGATGGCAGGGCGCGCTTCAACGTCGCGGAGTACCGGCCCGCGGTCGATGACGTCAGCGCTGAATACCCGCTGTTTTTGACGACCGGGCGCGTCGTCAGCCAGTTTCTGTCCGGCACGCAGACCCGCCGGATCGGTCCGCTCGTGAAGCAGTACCCGGAACCGCGCATCGAGATGCATCCGCGCCTGGCGGAGCGTCTCGGCATTGCCGACAGCGATTGGACGACGGTCGAGACGCGGCGGGGCGCGATCACCTTGCAGGCCATGGTCGTCACCACGATCCGGCCCGACACGATCTTCATTCCCTACCACTGGGCGGGTCCGAAGAGCGCGAACCAGTTGACGGTGGCGGCCCAGGATCCGATCAGCAAGATTCCCCAGTACAAGGTCTGCGGGTGCCGCGTGCGCAAGGCCGACGCGGCGCCGGCCTATGCGGCGGTGCGGGAGCCGCAGCAGTAGCGGTCATGGCCAAGCCCGCCGAGCTCCACTTCTTCATCGATCCCAACCGGTGCATCGGATGCCAGGCGTGCGTGCAGGCGTGCACCGAGTGCGACACGCACCGCGGCGAATCGATGATCCATCTCGAGTTCATCGATCGCGCGGCCAGCACGCAGACCGTGCCGGTGGTCTGCATGCACTGCGAGCAGCCGACCTGCGCCGAGGTGTGCCCGGCCGACGCGATCAAGCGGACCGGGGACGGCGTCGTGCAGTCGGCGCGCAAGCCGCGCTGCATCGCGTGCGGCAACTGCGTCGTGGCGTGCCCGTTCGGCGTGCCGGAGCTCTACGAGGACCGGCAGATCATGATGAAGTGCGACATGTGCTACGACCGCACGAGCGTCGGCAAGAAGCCGATGTGCGCGACGGTGTGTCCGAGCCAGGCGCTCTTTTTCGGCACCCTCGATCAGATTGGGCAGCTGCGCCCGCTGTCCGAACCCGTGAACCAGTTTCGCTTCGGCCATCAGGTCATCTCGACCCGCGTGTTCATGATGATGCCCGGCGGACTGGTCGGCCACCGTCCCCTGGTCGACGTCACGGCGGCGATGCAGGATCGTCCGCGTGAGCGCGCGATTCGCCTCACGCCGGCGACGACCGATCCGTTCTCACAGGTCGAGGTGTAGCAGTGGACGAGTACCGGACGCCGATCGATGCCCGCATCGATTCTCCCGCGCGCGAAGGGCTCACGGGCACCGCGCCGGCCAGCCTCTATCTGCCGCTGCGCGACCCCGAGCAGGTCACGAAGCCGCCCGACGGTCGTCCCATGGACGTTCAGCCGGTCTGGCGCACCGACTTTCCGATCGACTGGCCGCAGGACGCCTACGTCGAGCGTCGGGATTTCATGAAGTTCATGGTCCTGACGAGCGCGGCCTTTGTCGTCGGCCAGTTCTGGATCGCGGGCCAGAACTGGTGGCGGCGGCGGCGAGGTGCGCCCGAGATGCTCCGGGTCGCGTCCCTCAGCGAGATCGCGGTCGGCTCGGTTCGAGCCTTCACCTATCCAACCGTGCACGATCCCTGCCTGCTGATCCGGCCGGCGCCCGACGTGCTGCTCGCGTACAACCAGAAGTGCACGCACCTGTCATGCGCGGTGGTGCCGAGGGTCGACGAGGGCCTCATCCGGTGCCCGTGTCACGACGGCGTGTTCGATCTCACGTCCGGCCGGCCGATCGCCGGGCCGCCTCGCCGGCCGCTCGTCCGCATTCTGCTCCACGTGCGAGGCGACGAGGTGTATGCGACGGGAGTGGAGGAGCGGACCACGTGAGCGTCAATCGTCCGTTCACCCGCGAGCAGCGCATGACGATCGTCAGCGGGATGCTCGCGTTCGTCCTGATGCTCGTGGTGCTGCAGTTGTGGCTGCTGACGGCCACCATGAACGCGTACCTCGGCGGCGACGACGGGGTCGTCTGGCCGGGCGCCGCCGCCAGCCTGGCCTGCCTGCTGCTCAACCTCGGCCTGCTGCGTTATCTCTACTACATCGAGCGCTGTCGTCGATGATGCGCGGCATCGCGTCGCTGCACCCGGCGTACTTCGCGCTGGTGATGGCGACCGGGATCGTCTCGATTGCCTGCCGCCTTGCCGGGCTGCCGGCGCTCGCCGTGCCGCTGCTCTGGTTGAACAGCGCGTTCTTCGCCGGGCTCTCGTGCCTGACGGTGCTGCGCCTCGTGCGGTTCGGCGACCGCGTGATCGAGGACCTCCTTCACCACGGACGCAGCGTCGGGTTTTTCACGATGGTTGCGGCGACCTGCGTGCTGGGCAGTCAGTGGCTGATCATCGGCGGCGCCTGGCACATCGCGGCCTGGCTGTGGACGATCGGCATCATCCTGTGGGCGACGATCACCTACACCGTGTTCGCGGTGCTGACGGTCAAGCCGCAGAAGCCGACGCTGGCGGAAGGGATCCACGGCGGGTGGCTCGTATCCGTGGTCGCCGCGCAATCCGTTGCGGTGCTCGGGACGCAGCTGGCGGAGGGCTTCGGGGATCGCGCCCCTCACGTGCTGCTGTCGTGCCTGGCGATGTGGCTGGGCGGCGGGATGCTGTACATCTGGATCATTTCACTCATCTTTTACCGCTACACGTTTTTCACGATGCAGCCATCGGATCTGACGCCGCCGTACTGGATCATCATGGGCGCGGTGGCGATCTCGACGCTTGCCGGAGCGCTGCTCGTACTCGCCGCGCCGCTCGCCCCGGTGCTGCGCGACGTCCTTCCGTTCGTGAAGGGGTTGACCATCATGTTCTGGGCGACGGCAACATGGTGGATTCCGATGCTCGTGATTCTCGGGTTCTGGCGGCATGTCTCCCGCCGCTTCCCGCTGCACTACGATCCGTTGTACTGGGGGGCGGTCTTCCCGCTGGGCATGTACACCGTCGCCACCGTACGGCTCGCGCAGGCGATCGACGCTCCGGTCCTGCTGATCATTCCGCGGGGGTTTGTCTTCATCGCTGTCGCGGCGTGGGCCGTGACACTCGTTGGACTCATCCGGCAGGGTGTGCGGGGATTCGCGGCGTGGCGCGGAGCGCGTCCCGCCGCGACGCGTTGAGGTCGCACGCGGGCGCCGTCCAGCCTGGTCAAGGCGCGCGGGCGCTTGATCCGGGTGCGGTGCATCCGCCGCGGACCATTCGAGCCAGTCGTCACCGAACCGCTCCATCGGGTGCAGGGTTCTGATCGTGCCATTCCGGCACGCGAGATCGTGTGCCGGCCATATGACGGCGATCATCGCCCGTCCCGTCAGCCAGCTATTGCCTCCGGCCAACGCCACTCGCGCACCGCCGGCATGTCCTGGCCGTGGACGCGTATGTACATGCGGTGCTCGTTCAACTGGTCGGTGAGGTGCTGGATCACGTACGCGGCGCGCGCGCCGAGCTGCGGGAGCCGCTTGATGGCGTCGCCCGCGAGATGGAACCGATCGAGGTCGTTCAGGACCGCCATGTCGAACGGCGTGGTGATCGTGCCTTCTTCCTTATAGCCGCGAACGTGAATGTTTCGATGATTGGTCCGCCGGTAGGTGAGCCGATGGATCAGCCAGGGATACCCGTGGTAGGCGAAGATCACCGGCTTGTCCTTCGTGAACAGCAGGTCGAACTCCGCGTCGGTCAAGCCGTGGGGATGTTCGGTGTCAGGCTGCAGCTTCATGAGATCCACGACGTTGATGACGCGAATCTTCAATGACGGCAGGTGAGTGCGGAGGATCGATACGGCGGCGAGGGTCTCGAGAGTGGGCACATCGCCAGCCGCGGCCATGACGAGATCGGGATCGGCCCCCTCGTCGGTTCCGGCCCATTGCCAGATCCCGATTCCCGCCGCGCAGTGCCGCACCGCATCGTCCATGTCGAGCCACTGCGGTGCGGCATGCTTGCCGGCCACGACGATGTTGACGTAGTGGGTGCTGCGGAGGCAGTGGTCCATCACGCTCAAGAGACAGTTGGCATCGGGCGGGAGGTAGACGCGGACGATTTCCGCCTTCTTGTTGCACGCGAGATCGATGAACCCGGGATCCTGGTGCGTGAAGCCGTTGTGATCCTGGCGCCAGACATGGCTGGCGAGCAGGTAATTCAGCGACGCGATCGGCCTGCGCCAGCGAAGCCCGCGCGTCACCTTGAGCCACTTGGCGTGCTGATTGAACATCGAGTCGACGATGTGCGTGAACGCCTCGTAGGTGTTGAACAGGCCGTGCCTGCCGGTCAGCAGATAGCCTTCGAGCCAGCCCTGACACTGATGTTCGCTGAGCATCTCGAGGACACGGCCCTCCGGAGCAAGCCACTGATCGTCGGCGATCAGCTCCGCGTCCCACTGGCGATTGGTGGCCGTGAACACGGCATCGAGGCGGTTCGAGGCGGTCTCGTCCGGGCCGAAGATCCGGAAGTTCCTGGCGTCGGCGTTCTGCCGGATGACCTCGCTGAGGAAGCGCCCGAGCACCCGTGTGTCCTCGGCCTCGACCGTACCCGGCGTTCCGACGCTGACGCGGTACTCGCGAAAGTCGGGCAGCCGCAGCGGGGTGAGCCGCGCGCCGCCGTTCGCGTGAGGATTCGCGCCCATCCGCCGATCGCCGACGGGCGCGAGCTCCGCCAGCTCCCGGCGCAGCCCCCCGCGTTCGTCGAACAGGTCCTCGGGGCGATAGCTCTTCAACCATTCTTCGAGCGACCGGCGCTGCCCGGCGTCCCCGCGCGGGTTGCTCAAGGGCACCTGGTGCGATCGGAACGTCCCCTCGATGCGTTGCCCGTTCAGCGTTTTCGGACCGGTCCATCCCTTCGGCGTTCCCAGGACAATCATCGGCCAGCGCGGGCGGGCCGGTGTGCCGTCCGCCCTCGCGCCGGCCTGGATCCGGCGAATGTCATCGACCACGCGGTCGACGGCGGCGGCCATCGCCGCGTGCATCTGACGCGGATCCTCTCCGTCCACGAAATGAGGAATCCAGCCGCACCCGCGGAAGAACTGGTCGACCTCCTCGCGGGTGATGCGCGCAAAGACCGTCGGATTTGCGATCTTGTAGCCGTTCAAGTGCAGGATCGGCAGCACCGCGCCGTCGGTGATCGGGTTCAGGAATTTGTTCGAGTGCCACGCGGTCGCGAGCGGCCCGGTTTCCGCTTCACCGTCGCCGACGATGCACGCCGCGATCAGATCGGGATTGTCGAGGACGGCGCCGAACGCGTGACTGAGCGAGTAGCCAAGCTCGCCGCCTTCATGGATGCTCCCGGGCGTCTCCGGCGCGACGTGACTCGGGATGCCGCCGGGGAACGAGAACTGCCGGAACAGCACCTTCAGGCCCGCCTCGTCGCGGCTGACCGCGGGGTAGATCTCCGTGTAGCTTCCCTCGAGATACGTGTTGGCGACGAGCGCCGGGCCGCCGTGTCCGGGGCCGGAGATGTAGATCATGTCGAGGTCGTGCTGGCGGATCGCGCGATTGAGATGCACGTAGATGAAGTTCTGCCCTGGCGTGGTGCCCCAGTGCCCCAGCAGCCGCGGCTTGACGTGATGCGGCTGCAGCGGCTCGCGGAGGAGGGGATTGTCGAGCAGATAGATCTGACCCACGGACAGGTAGTTGGCGGCGCGCCAGTAGGCGTCCAGGCGCGCCAGGAGATCGGTGGAGAGGGTCATGAAGAGGGATCTCCGAGAATGTCGAATGTGGCCTGCGCGATCATCACTTCCTCGTCGGTCGGGATCACGCGTACCGCGATCCGGGAATCGGATGTTGAGATGACCTCGTGACTGGCGGCGTTGCGTTCCGGATCGAGGCGGACGCCCAGGAACTCGAGGCCGTTGCAGATGCGGCGCCGGACCTCCGGCGCATGCTCGCCGATCCCGCCCGAGAAGACGATCTGGTCGAGCCCGCCGAGCGCCGCCGCGAAGCTCCCGATGGATTTCCTGATCTGGTACGCGTAGATGTCGATCGCGAGGCGCGATGACGCATCCGCGCCCTCACGTTCGAGCAGCTCGCGCATGTCGCCGGTGACGCCCGAAATGGCGAGGAGGCCGGAATGATGGCTGAACAGGTCTTCGACACCATCGGCATCCAGGCCTTCCGTACGTGCGATGAATGCCACGACGCCGGGATCGAGATCGCCCGATCGGGTGCTCATCACCACGCCGCCCAACGGCGTGAAGCACATCGTCGTATCGACGCTGCGTCCGCCGCGAATCGCGGCGAGGCTCGACCCGTTGCCCAGGTGCGCGATCACGACGTTCCCGAGCGCGGCGGGCGCGCCCGCGCGGCACTGCAGTTCCTGCACGAGGTAGGCGTACGACAGCCCGTGAAAGCCGTATCGGCGGATGCCGCGTTCGTCATACGCGCGGGGAATCGGCAACCGTCGTGCCACGTCCGGAAGGTCATGATGAAACGCCGTGTCGAAGCATGCGACCTGCGGCAGGTCCGGATGCGCATCGGCGATCGCCTCAATCAGCGCGATCGCGGCAGGGAGGTGATTGGGCGCGAACGCGATCAGGCTCCGCAATCGGGAGAGAACGTCCGGCGTGATGCGCTGCGGCTGGTAGTAGTCGGGGCCGCCGTGCACGATGCGATGCCCGACCGCGGCCAGCGCTCGATCGCGGCGCTGACTGGCGATCCGCTGGAGAAGGTCGTGGACGCGCGACTCACCGGCGTCGCTCGCGACGTCACGATCGCGGAGTCGTGGACGCCGCTCGAAGGTGAACAGCGCGGACTTCAGGCTCGCGGAGCCAGCGTTGATGGCGAGCACAGCCGAGAGCGTCGCCTGATCCTGCTTCATGGTGCGAAAGACGTGGTCTGATTGCCGAAGAAACAACGCGTCGAGGACGGGGACACCTTGCTTGAAGCGATCGAGGGCCGCCTGTCGGGTGGCGGCTTCGACGTGTCGTAACCCCCGAGCCGCGCGCCCAGCGACCACCGGATCAGATCCTCGTCGTCACCGATCAGAACCGTCGCGTTTGCCATGCACCGGTAACAAGATTCCGCTCCATGCGGTTCATGTGAGTATGCCAGAGGAACGGCGGACGGCGTCGCAAAGGGGCATCGTGGATTCGTGTACCCGAGCCGTGCGGGTTATTTCCCGTGGGCGGGGAGCTTTCCGCGCGATCGCGCTGAAGCTTGCGCGCGATCGCTGCCTCTTGCACGCCACGCGACGGCCGGCGATCTGACTCGCGCGGCGAGGGGAATTTTCCGCAGCTCGCCTTCAGGACTCGCAGTGAGGGTCGTGATGACGTCGCGTCGGCAGACATCCAGCGGTCGCTCTGGCGTCCGCCGGATGCTCGTCTCCGCAGGGATGATCGGGAGTCTGTGCCGGGAAGGTGCCAGCCGTTCCGACGGCTGGTCTCACGCGACGGCGATACGCGTGGGTTCTGGCGGCGCCTGATCGCGTTTCGGGCCAAGCGGCCGGCTGGCCATCACCACGGCTTCCGCCGACTGCATCGAGAGCGGCCGCGAGAACAGGTAGCCCTGCGCGTGCGTGCAGCCGAGACGCTCCAGCTCCCGCGCCTGCACTTCGCTCTCGATCCCTTCGGCCACGACGCTGGTGTTCAGCGTCCGCGCCAGCGCGAGAATGCTCTCGACGATGGCGGGACGGCCGGGAAGCAGCAGGCTGCTGACGAACGAGCGGTCGATCTTCAGCGCGTCGACCGGCAGCTTGTGGAGGTGGCTGAGCGACGAATAGCCGGTCCCGAAGTCGTCCAGATAGACCTTCACGCCGAAGTCGCGCAGTTCGCGAAGCACGAGCGCGGCCTCGCCCGGGTTGTCGAGCAGCGCCGTCTCGGTGATTTCCACGCGAAGATCGGCGGGCCGCAGGCCGGTCTGGTGCACGGTCTGCTGCACGACGCGCGGGAAGTTCTGGTGAACGAGCTGCCGGCCCGACACGTTCACGGTGATGCAGTCGAGACCCGCGCCGGGAAACTGGCGCTGCCAGTTCGCGAACGTGCGGCACGCCTCCTGGAGCACCCAGGTCCCAAGCGTCTCGATCAGCCCGAGCTCCTCGGCGATGGGAATGAAGGTGACGGGCGAGACGTTCTCCCCGTTGCGCGACCATCGAACCAG
>JABFWM010000095.1 GCA_013362195.1 Acidobacteriota bacterium | reverse complement strand
ATCGCTCGAATCTTCTTCGGTGAGCTAGTGGACCGATCGCCTCGCGATGGTGGAGGCGGTGAACGCCTCTACCATCGCCCCCGTCAGCGCGCTCCCGCCGGCACGCGGCGCTGTGCCGCGACGTCCGCGGCGCTGATCGGCGACGCGCCGTTGCCGAACGCGCGGCGGACGAACGTCAGCGCCGCCGCGAGATCGACATCGTTCATCGCGCCGGCGAATGGCGGCATCAGGTTCGCGTACTTCGGACGGTTCGCGGGAAGCACCTGCGCGGGGCCGTGCAGTACCGCGCGAATGAGCGTGGCCGCATCGCCGGCGACGACCGGCGATTGGACGAGCGGCGGCTGCATGCCGCTGACGCCGCGTCCATCCGGCATATGGCAGGGCGCGCACGCCTGTTGATAGAGCTGCGCGCCTCGGGAACCGTCGGTCACTGCCGTCGACGCGGAAACCGGCGCGCCGGCTCGCGCCGCCGGCGTCGTCGTCTCGCCCGTGTAGAAGACGCGCCAGACGCGTCCTTTCTCGGTGTCGGTGATGTAGAGCGAGCCGTCCGCACCAACGGCCACGCCCGCCGGACGATACCGCGCGTCGCCGGTGCTGACGAACTCGCGCGTGCCGGCGAAACCATCCGCAAACGTCTCAAACGTGCCCACCGGCATGCCGCGGTCGTCAAAGGGCACGAACGCCACCTGATATCCGGCCTGCGGCCGGGGCGCGCGGTTCCAGGATCCGTGGAACGCGACGAAGGCGCCGTTGCGGTACTTCGCGGGGAACTGCGCGCCGGTGTAGATCGCCATTTGAATCGGGGCCCAGTGCGCCGGGAACGCCACTACCGGCTTGTCGTACGGATCGGGATCGACGCGCTTGACATTGTCGCCGCCGAACTCCGGCGCGAGCATGTGCGCCTTCTTGAACGGGTCCCAGTACGAGAAGGGCCACCCGAAATTCGATCCTTCGCGGACGACGTGCATCACTTCCGAGACGCGCTCGGCGTTGTCGAGCGCGTCGTAGTGCACGGGATCGACGACGTTCAGGTTGTCGCGTCCCATCTGGACCATGAAGAACTGCTTCGACACCGGATGCCACGCCAGCGCCAGCGCGTGCCGGTGCCCGGTCGAGAAGCGGACGCCATCGGCCTGGGTTTGATTGGGCTTCGCGGCATCGAAGCGCCAGAAGCCGCCGTAGGTCTTCTGGAACTCGGTCGGGTCCATCCCTTTCGCGCCAAGCTGACGGTCGGGATTGCTGTAGACGTTGTACGGCGATCCGACCTCGACGAGCACATGCCCCTGATCGTCGAAGGCAAAGGCCTTCGCGTCGTGATCTTTTTCCGCGGGCAGCCGCGCGACGATCGTCTGCGTCTCGCCCGCGGGCACCAGTTCGCCGGGCGTGTACTTCTGCCGATAGACGGCGGTGCGGCTCGAGTGGTACAGCCAGCCGTCGTGGAACGCGATATGAGTGCCGCCGTCGCCAGGGCCGAACGCCTTGATTGTCTCCGCGCGCCCGTCACCGTCGGCGTCGCGCAGCGCCAGGATCGGCCCGAACTTCGTCTTCGCGTAGATGTCGCCGTTGGGAGCGATCGCGATCCCGCGCAGGCGCTCCGCGTCGTTGCCCTGCTTGCGATTGACGACGAGATTGTCGGCGACCACGATCGCGCGAAAGCCAGCGGGCAGCGTGATCCCGCCGTCGTCGGCATCCGGGGTCGGAAGCGGCACGCGCGGAGGTGCGGCCACCCAGCCGAGCGCAGCGACGAGCAGCGCCAGTGTGCATTTGCCCATACGCCGGAGTATAGCGCCGCACGAGCGGGGGAGATGCCGCGCGTTGCGTGCTGACTTCGTGGCGCTGATGAAGGCCCGGGACGGCCCGGTCCGCGGGATGCGTGGAGTGGTTCGTCGTGCGCGCTATCGGGTGGTGAATGCGAACGCCACGATGAACACGAGTGCGTGCAGGATCAGGCCGATCGCGATGCCGCGCGCGAGCTGGGCGCGCGGCGCCTGATCGAGGGCCCGGATCATCGCGAGCGAGCCGAGCGGAACGTACAACACCACGGCGCTGATCAGGCCGGGCGAGTAGGAGCGGGTCAGCGCCGCGCCGGCGGCGTGCGCGCCGGTGTTGACGAGCGCGATGGTCGCCACCGTGACCGCAATCCAGCCATGGCGATCCGACCGGATCGCCGCGCGAACGCCGGCGACGAGCAGCACGAGCGCGATGCCATTGATCGCGAAGAACGCGGCCGCCGGCATCGGTCCGCCCGCCATGAGGCGGACCCACTGCGGGAACCCGCCGAACCATTCCTCGGCCACGTGCACGACGTATGCGGGCACGAAGAGCCAGAGCAGGCCCGCGTCGCGATACTGCCAGCGCACAGCGCTTCCATTAGATCACAGCCATATCGATCGCGTTCACCGGATCCTCCAGCTCGAATCGTATAGTGTGAAGTCTGGCTGATGCCGATCGTGTCTGCTGTCCTGCTCCGCGCCGGCGTGACTCTCGTGCTGATGCTGTTCGCGGTGTCGGCGTGTGGAAGGTCGCCCGGCACCGGGACGCAGCCGCGGCCGGGCGGGGGAACCGCGGCTTCACCTGATGGAACGTCTTCGATGGAGCCGCCGCTCCGGGTCGTGCGGCGATACGCCGCGGTGGAAGCGAAGCAGGGCGTCGCGGTCGACGGCGGGTTCTTCTACGCGATCGACGATGCGGCCATCGGCAAGTACGACAAGTCAACGGGACGACGGGTCGGCGAGTGGAAGCCGGACGGCGACGTACACATCATCCATCTCGATAGCGGCGCGGTCATCGATGGGCGCCTGTACTGCGCCCACTCCAACTACCCGCACGTCCCGATGGTCAGCTCGATCGAGGTCTTCGACACGCGGCAGTTGTCGCACGTCGACAGCATTCCGCTGCCGGCGCTCGGGTCCGCCACATGGGTCGATCGCGCGCACGGGTCGTGGTGGGTGACCTTCGCGCACTACGCCGGCGAAGGCGGCGAGCCCGGCAGGCCGCCTGCGGATACGAGGCTCGTGCAGTTCGACGAGCACTGGCAGCCGCGCGGCAGCTGGTCGTTCCCGCCGGCGGTGGTGCGGCGCTGGCAGGGGATGAGCAACTCCGGCGGCATCTGGGACGGCGG
>JABFWM010000385.1 GCA_013362195.1 Acidobacteriota bacterium | reverse complement strand
GTGCAGTTCAGCGACAGCGTCACCGCCACGGGTGCGGCATTCGCCCGCATCGCGACCACTGAAAGCGCCGAGGTGAACATCGAGGACTGCAGTGGCTGCGGACTTGCGGGCTGGGGCTGGCAGGACAACGGATATGGCGCGGGCGTGATGGGACCGGACATCTACTTTGCCGCGACGGGTCGGCACACGATCCGCGTTCAGGTGCGCGAGGACGGGCTCGGCATCGATCAGATCGTGCTCTCGCCGTCAACCTACCTGACGGCGTCCCCGGGCGCGCTCAAAAACGACGCGACCACCCTCGCGCGCTGACGGGCGTGGGCGACGGGCGACGGGCGACGGGCGACGGAGCGAGGGCTTTTCTCAAGGGGCGGAACCGCGCGCACGAAGCGGACGAAGTGCAGCCCCGTGCGATACAATGCACGGTTGTACTTCGGCCTGCGGCCCTCGGTGTTCGTCATGTTGTCTCCTGACTCGCGTCTCCCGACTCCTGTCTCTGTCTCCTGACTTCTGTCTCCTGACTCCTGATTCGCATGCCTCAATTCATCTACACCATGAAAGGGCTCGGGAAGGTTCATCCTCCCGACCACGTCGTCCTCAAGGACATCTGGCTGTCGTTTCTGCCCGGCGCAAAGATTGGCGTGCTCGGGCTGAACGGGGCGGGCAAGAGCACGCTGCTCCGCATCATGGCCGGCGAGGACCAGCAGTTCATCGGCGAGGCCTGGCCCGCCGAAGGCGCCACGGTCGGCTTCCTGCCGCAGGAGCCGCGGCTCGATCCGTCGAAGACGGTCCTCGGGAACGTCGAAGAAGGCGTCGCCGACATCAAGGCGCTGCTCCAGCGCTATGACGAGATCAACGCCATGTTCGCCGAGGAGCTCTCGCCCGAGGCCATGGACAAGGTGCTCGAGGAGCAGGGGAAGGTCCAGGATCGGATCGAAGCGGCGAACGGCTGGGACCTCGATTCGCGCCTCGAGCTGGCCATGGACGCGCTGCGGCTGCCGCCGCCCGACGCCGACGTGCAGACGCTGTCCGGCGGCGAGCGGCGCCGCGTCGCCCTCTGCCGCCTTCTCCTGAAATCGCCCGACCTCCTGCTGCTCGACGAGCCGACGAACCATCTCGACGCCGAATCGGTCGCGGGGCTCGAACGCTTTCTGAAGGACTATCCCGGCACGGTCGTCGCCGTCACGCACGATCGCTACTTTCTCGACAACGTCGCCGGCTGGATCCTCGAGCTCGATCGCGGCACCGGCATTCCGTGGGAAGGCAACTATTCGTCCTGGCTCGAGCAGAAGCAGGACCGTCTCGCGCAGGAGGAGAAGGCGGAGACCAAGCGTCAGCGCACGCTCGCGCGCGAGCTGGAATGGATCCGCATGTCGCCGCGGGCGCGCCAGGCCAAGGGGAAAGCGCGCCTCAATGCCTACGAGGACCTGCTGAAGGAGGAGACCGCGCAGAAGATCGAGCAGGTCGAGATCTACATCCCGCCGGGTCCGCGCCTCGGCGACATCGTGGTCGAGGCGCGCGGCCTGCGCAAAGGCTACGGCGACGTCCTGCTCATGGACGATGTGAACTTCACGCTGCCGCGCGGCGGCATCGTCGGCGTCATCGGTCCGAACGGCGCGGGCAAGACCACGCTGTTCCGGATGATCACCGGGCAGGAGACGCCGGACGCCGGCACGCTGCGCCTCGGCGACACGGTGCAGATCGGCTACGTCGATCAATCGCGCGACGCGCTGTCGGCGGGCAAGAGCGTGTGGGAGGAAGTCACCGACGCCCGCGACACCGTGGAACTCGGCAAGCGGGATGTGGCGTCACGCGCCTACGTCTCGTGGTTCAACTTCAAGGGCCGGGATCAGCAGCGCAAGGTGGGCGAGCTGTCGGGCGGCGAGCGCAATCGCGTGCACCTCGCGAAGCTGCTGAAGCGCGGCGCGAACCTGCTGCTGCTCGACGAGCCGACCAACGACCTCGACGTCGATACGCTGCGGGCGCTGGAAGAGGCGCTGCTGTCGTTTGCCGGCTGCGCCGTCGTGATCAGCCACGACCGCTGGTTCCTCGATCGCATCGCCACGCACATGCTGGCGTTCGAAGGCGAGAGCAAGGTGGTGTGGTTCGAGGGGAATTATCAGGACTATGAAGCGGATCGTCACCGCCGCCTCGGCGCGGAGGCCGACCAGCCGCACCGGATCAAATACCGCAAGCTGACACGGTGAGCGCGTTGCGTCGCGGCGCGAACAAATCCGTGCTGACGGAGTTGTTGGCGCACACGGCAAACCGCTTGCAGTCCTACCCGCCAACGCGCAGCGGCAGCAAACCCAAGTTGTTGGGGAGCACCAATTTGGGGATGCAACGGCCCGGGGGGCCTGCCGCTGCGCCGGCTGATTGACATTTTTTGACCTGGCGGAAAGTGACAGAGCGCCGAAAAGTGTCGGGGGCACCGATGGCCATCAAACAAGCGGCGTCGCTGAAGAGCGAATCGGGTTTCACGCTGATCGATCTGTTGTTCGTCTGTTCGCTGATCGGTCTCTTATCAACGCTGGCAATCCCCGGTCTGATGCGCGCGCGCGGCGTCGCGCAGTCCGCATCGGCAGTCGGCACGCTGCGCGTCATCAACAGCGCGCAACTGAGCTACGCGGTGACGTGCGGCTCAGGGTTCTACTCGCCGGACCTGCCGACGCTCGGCGTCGCGCCGCCCTCGGCGTTCCAGGCGTTCCTGCCGCCCGAGCTGACGACGGGATCGACCTTCAACAAGAGCGGCTACACGTTCAGCCTGACGGGCACCGGCCTCTCCGGTGCGCCCGGCAGCTGCAACGGACTGTCGGCCGGCCGCGGCGCGCCAGGCTACGTCGCCATTGGCGATCCGATCGATCCGGTCGGGAATCCGCACTTCTTCGGCACTAATGCTGACGGGACGATCTACGAACACTCGTCAACGCTTTCCGGCGTGCTGCCGGAGTCGGGGCCGTCGCCGGCGGGCACGGCCATCAGGTAAGTCGGGGGATGGGGGAGCAGGCGGTGGGCAGTAAGCAGTAAGCATCAGCAGTCAGCAGTCAGCAGTCAGCAGGATCGGGCTCACGCGAGTGAGCCCGATTGTTTTATACGGGCGGTTGCGGCGTGCCCCTCGCCGCGTCTTCGCGG
>JABFWM010000576.1 GCA_013362195.1 Acidobacteriota bacterium | reverse complement strand
CGCGCCCGGAAGCGTGAAATGCGCGAAATGTGGCCGAAAACTGCCCCAACTGCCGAGTTTTTCGACTGGACCGCGGTTTGCACTCCCATCCATCGAACGGCATCGAACTCAACTGATGGAGGACTTAGTATGTTGAAGCGGACGGTTCTCGGCGCGTTGTGCGTCGCCGCCTTGCTGGTCACCGGCACGGCTCAGGCGCAGGAAAACGCGACACTCGTCCTGAAGTCGGGTGAACGGGTCACCGGGCAGCTCGTCGACCTCGGCGGCGTCGGGTACACGGTGCGCGTCAACGGTCAGGAGCGCCAGATTTCCCAGAACGATGTGGCCGTGATCGACTTCACGGGCGGCACGATGAGCGAAGCCGACTGGGCAAAGTTCAAAGGCACGTCGCAGATCGTGCTGAAGAGCGGGCAGACGATCGAAGGACAGCTCTACGATATCGGCGGCACGGCGCCACTGAAGCTGACGGTGAAGACCAGCAGCGGCGATCGCGAACTGTCGTCGTCCGAAGTGGCGCGCATCGTGATCGCGAAGCCGGAAAATGCCGTCGCAACGAGCGGCACGGCGGCGCAGCCACCCGCGGGCGGCACCGCCATCACCGTCTCCGCGCAGCAGCCGTGGACGCCGACCGGCATCACGGTCCGCAAGGGCCAGACGCTGACGTTCAACACGACCGGCGAAATTCAGCTCAGCCCGGATGCGAACGACAAGGCGAGTTCGGCGGGCTCGACCTCCGGCCGGTACGCGCAGCGGTCGGCGATGCCGCGTGCGCTCGCGGGCGCCCTGATCGGGAAGATCGGCAATGGACAACCGTTCGGGATTGGCAACCAGACCTCGATTGTCGCGCCGGCGAACGGACAGTTGTTCCTTGGCGTGAACGACGATTCGTTCGCAGACAACCAGGGCTCGTTCCAGGTGACGATCAGCAAGCAGTAGCAGAGGCTCCCCAGCCACACGCACGGCCCGAACGAAGGAGGCCGGCCGCCCCACGGGCGCGCCGGCCTTTTTCTGTACAATAGCAAGATCACCGATGGCCGACTGGAAAGACACGCTCAACCTGCCCCGTACCGATTTCCCGATGAAGGCGAACCTGCCGACGACCGAGCCGCAGGCGCTCGAGCGGTGGGCCAGGATGGACCTGTACGGGAAGATCCGGGCGGCGCGGCAGGGCGCGCCGAAGTTCGTCCTGCACGACGGACCGCCCTACGCCAACGGACAGATTCACCTCGGAACGGCGCTCAACAAGATCCTGAAGGACTTCGTCGTCAAATCGAAGACGATGGCGGGGTTCGACTCCCCGTACGTCCCCGGGTACGACTGCCACGGCCTGCCGATCGAGTTGAAGGTGGATCGGGAGCTCGGCCCCAAGAAACGCGACATGAGCCCGGCGGACTTCCGCCGCGCGTGCCGCGCCTACGCGGAGCGCTTCATCGGCGTCATGACGGAGGAGTTCCAGCGCCTCGCGGTGTTCGGCGACTGGGACCACCCGTATCTCACGATGAACTTCCGCTATCAGGCGTCGATCGCGCGGGCGCTCGGCCGGTTCGTCGAGAAGGGGCTCGTCTACAAAGGCAAGAAGCCGGTCCACTGGTGCATCCACTGCCGTACGGCGCTCGCGGAAGCGGAAGTGGAATACGAGGATCATTCGTCGCCGTCGATCTACGTCGAATTCCCGCTCGATCCCGACAGCGCGCAGGATCTCGCCGCGCGCGTGCCGGAACTCGCCGGCCGGGACGTGTCGGTGCTGATCTGGACGACGACGCCGTGGACGATCCCGTCGAACCTCGCAATCGCGTTTCACCCGGAGTACGACTACGCGGCCTACCAGGTCGGCAGCCGCGCGGTGATCGTCGCGGAGGCGCTCGCGCCGAAGGTCGCCGGCGTCGCCGGCGTGCGCTTCGGCGAGCCGGTCGCGCGCATGAAAGGCGCGGAACTCGAGCGTCTTCGCTTCCGCCATCCGCTCTATGCCAGGGCCTCGCTCGCGGTTTTGGGCGAGTACGTGACCCTCGATGCGGGCACCGGCGCGGTGCACACCGCTCCCGGGCACGGCGCCGACGACTTCAACACGGGCCAGCGCTACGGGCTCGACATCTACGCGCCGGTCGGCCCGGGCGGACGATTCCTCGACACGGTCGAGATGTTCGCGGGCGAGCGCGTGTTCGACGCGAACCCGAAGATCGAGCAAGCGCTGCACGAGCGCGGCCGCCTGTGGCACCGCGAGACCTTCGAGCATCAGTATCCGCACTGCTGGCGGTGCCACAACCCGGTGATCTTCCTCGCGACCTCGCAGTGGTTCATTCGCATGGATGGGGAGCCGGTCGTCACGCCACCGTCATCGACCACGGACGCGGGCGGCGCGAAGAAGACGCTGCGCCAGGCGGGACTCGACGCGATCGACCGGGACGTGAAATGGATTCCGGCGTGGGGCCACGATCGCATCTACAACATGGTCGCGAATCGCCCCGACTGGTGCATCTCGCGGCAACGCGCGTGGGGTGTGCCGATCCCGGCGTTCGATTGCGCGAAGTGCGGCGAAGCGATCCTGACGGCGGAGCTCGTCGAACGCGCGGCGCGCGTCTTCGACGAGTACGGCGCCGACGCCTGGTACGAGCGGCCGATCGACGAGTTCGTGCCCTCGTCGCTGGCCTGCCCGTCGTGCGGCGGACGCGAGTTCGAGCGCGAGCGCGATATCCTCGACGTCTGGTTCGATTCGGGGTCGAGCCACGAGGCGGTGCTGCCGTTCCGCGACGAGCTGGGCTGGCCGGCCGACATCTACCTCGAAGGCAGCGATCAGCATCGCGGCTGGTTCCAGAGCTCGCTCCTCGTCGGGCTGGGCACGCGCGGGCGCCCGCCGTTCGGCGAGGTGCTGACGCACGGGTTCCTGATCGACGTCGACGGGCGGAAGATGTCGAAGTCGCTCGGCAACACGATCGCGCCGCAGGAAGTGATCAAGGAAAGCGGCGCCGAGATCCTGCGGCTCTGGGTGTCGATGAGCGACTTCCGGGAGGAGCTGCGCGTCGGCAAGCAGATCCTTGCGCGCGTCGTCGAGGCGTACCGCAAGATCCGCAATACGCTCCGGTACCTCGCCTCGAACCTCTACGACTTCGATCCGGCGCTCGATCGCGTGCCGCTCGCGGAGATGCAGGAGGTGGACCGGTTCGCGCTCGGTCGCTACGCGGGCGCGGCGGCATCGGTGGTGCGCGCCTACGAACGCTACGACTATCCGTCGCTGTTCCAGACGCTGAACCAGTTCCTCACGGTCGACCTCAGCGCGTTCCACGCCGACGTGTCGAAGGACCACCTCTACACCCTGGCGGCGGCGGACCCGCGCCGCCGCTCCGCGCAGACCGCGATGCACATCATGGCCGACGGACTCGCGCGGCTGCTCGCGCCGATCCTGCCGGTGACCGCCGACGAGTTGTGGCGGCACCTCCGCGGCCAGCGCGAAGAGTCCGTGCACCTGGCGCTGTTCCCGGCGGAAACGGACGCCCTCGCCGACGCGGCGCTGGTCGCGAGGTGGGAACAGTTGCTGATGGTGCGCGACGAGGTGAACCGCGCGCTCGAGAACGCGCGCAACGGAAAGGTCATCGGCTCGTCGCTCGGCGCGCACGTGACGCTCACGGCCGGCGGCTCGATCGCTGACCTGCTGCGCCGCTACGAGGCCGACCTGCCGATGCTCTTCATCGTCTCTCAGGTGTCGCTGGTGCCCGGGCCGGGCGACGGCGTCGCCGTCTCGGTGTCCCGCGCCGAGGGACTGAAATGCCACCGCTGCTGGCGCGTCGTGCCCGACGTGTCGCAGGACCCGGAAACCCACGGCCTCTGCAGCCGCTGCGTGGACGCGCTCGCGATGAACGCGCCCCGCGCGGCGCGTTGATCCGGTGATGAACGAGACCCACGGATCCCCCGTCTCGCCGCGGCCTGATGACGCGCCCGAACCGGCCGCGTCGCCCGGCCCCGACCGCGAGCCGCTGGCGTCGGCGGACGCCGCCGCACCGGCGGACGTGCACGAACGACCGGCGCGTCATCCGCTCGTGCGTCCGCTCGAGCTGTTCCTGATCGCCGGCGTCGTCATCGTCGATCAGGTGACGAAGCTGCTGGTGCGCGCGCTCCTGCCGCTGCACGAGAGCCGGCATATCGTTCCAAACCTGCTCGATTTCACGCACGTCCAGAACACCGGCGCGGCGTTCGGGCTGCTGAACGCCGCGGACTTCCCGTACAAGTCGGCCGGGATGATCGTCATCGCGGCGCTCGCGCTGGTCGCGATCTCGCTGTACGCGCGGCAGCTCGGCAGTCACGAGCAGCTGTCACGCTACGGCCTCGCGCTCATCCTCGGCGGCGCGTTCGGCAATCTCATCGATCGCGCGCTGTCCGGCTACGTCGTCGATTTCGTCGACGTCTATTGGGGCGACGCGCACTTCTGGGCGTTCAACGTGGCCGACGCGGCGATCACGATCGGCGCCATCCTCGTGCTGCTGGAAATGCTCGGGGTGGGACGACGCTACACCGCTCACGCGGCCTGAATCTGCGGCGGCCTCCACGTGTCACGGCCGACGGCTCGTCACGAAGATCACGAAGAGTGTGTGAGGGGCCGGAATGACCGCTGACCGCCGCGAGGTCGAAGTGCCCGCCGATCAGGACGGCACGCGCCTCGACACCTTTCTCGCCGCCGCGCTGCCCGATCGATCGCGCTCGCAGATCCAGAGGCTGATCAAGGACGGCCTCGTCGCGGGCCCGGTGAAGGAGCTGAAGGCCAGCAGCGCCGTGCACGCGGGACAGAAGTACACGATCGAGGTCCCCGCGCCCGTCGCGGTGACGGCCGTCGCGGAAGATCTCCCGCTCGCGATCCTGCACGAAGACGCCGACGTGGTCGTGCTCGACAAGCCGTCGGGCATGGTCGTGCATCCCGCCGCCGGACACGACAGCGGCACGCTGGTCAACGCGCTGCTGCATCACGTCGACGATCTGAGCGGCATCGGCGGCGAGCTGCGGCCGGGGATCGTCCACCGGCTCGATCGCGGCACGTCGGGCGTGATGGTCGTGGCGAAGCACGACGCCGCGCACCAGGAACTGGCGCGCCAGTTCCACGATCGCGAGGTCGAGAAGGAATACGTCGCGCTCGTCTGGGGCCTGGTGCACCAGGGCCGGCGGATCGATTCGCCGATCGGCCGCGATCCGTCCGACCGCCAGAAGATGTCCACCCGCGCGCGGCGCGCGAGGAGCGCCGTCACTCGCGTGACCAGGGCGGAGCACCTGAAAGGCGTCTCGCTGCTCCACGTCGCCATCGCCACCGGCCGCACCCATCAGATCCGCGTCCACCTCAGCGCCATCGGCCATCCGATCGTCGGCGACCCGGTTTACGGCGGCGTGCACCGGCGGGTCGCCAACGATCTCCGCGCCGTTCAGCGGCTGGAGCGGCCCTTTCTCCACGCCGCGCGCCTCGTGTTCACCCATCCGGCCGAGGGCCGTCGGATGGAGTTCACGTCGCCGCTCCCGCACGATCTTCAATCCGTGATCGACGACATCCGCCGCCGCCAGGAACCTGATGATGAATAACGCCGACGTGCTGAACCGCGAGATCGTCTTCGCAGGTAAAGTGTTCGATGTGGAAAGGGCGAAGGTGCGGCTGCCGCACGGCCGTGAGTCGACGCAGGAAGTCGTGCGCCACTCGAAGTCCGCGGTCCTCATCCCGGTGCCCGCGCCGGGACAGCTGATCCTGATCCGCCAGTATCGGTTCGCACTGAACACCTGGATGTGGGAGCTGCCCGCCGGCAGTGTGGACGAAGGAGAATCACCGGAGCAGGCCGCCGCCCGCGAATGCCACGAGGAGATCGGCAAAGTGCCCGCCACGGTCGTGCGCCGTGCGGCGCTCTATCCCACGCCGGGGTACTGCGACGAGGAAATGATCTTCTTTCGGCTGTCGGGCCTCGAGGACTCGCACGAGAAAGCGGCGGTGGACGAAGACGAAGATATCGAGGCGCGCACGTTCGAGCTGCGCGAGGCCCGCGAGATGATCCGGCGCGGCGAGATCGTGGACATGAAAACGATCGTGGGGATTGGGCTGATCTAGCTGGCCTGCAGCTTCGCCTTCAAGGCGGAAGGATCCGCGGCGCAGATCTGCCGGCCGTCGCCCGACGCTACCGGAGCAACGCCCGCACGGTCGCGGCCTGAATGTCCACCGTGTCGGCGACATCGGCGGCATACCCGCCCGCGAGCACGAGCGCGAGCGGGATCCCGGCGGCGTGTGCGGCGGCGACAACCTCCTCGTCGCGTTCGGCGAGTCCTTCCTTCGTCAGCGCCAATGCTCCAAGCCGATCCTTCTCGAACGGATCGGCGCCCGCGACATAGACGAGCAGATCGGGCCGGCTGCCGATGACCTGCGGCAGCGCGCCGCGCAGGGCGGCGAGATATCGCGCATCGCCGGCGCCGTCCTCGAGACCGATGTCGAGGCTGCTCGCCGGCTTGTGCGCGGGATAGTTGTGCTGCTGATGGATGGAAAACGTGAAGACGGCGGGGTCGTGCGCGAAGATCGCGGCCGTTCCGTTGCCGTGGTGCACGTCGCAATCGACGACCGCGGCGCGCGCGATCTTGCCGTCGCGCTGCAGCACGCGAATGGCGACGGCAATGTCGTTGAACGGACAGAACCCTTCGCCGTGCTCCGCGTACGCGTGATGCAGGCCGCCGCCGACGTGCGCGGCGCGGCCCTCGTCCAGCGCCAGGCGCGCCGCGTCGCACGTGCCGCCGACCATCAGCCGGAAGGCATCGGCCAGCTCCGGCGTCCACGGCAGTTCGAGCGTGACGAGGTCGCCGAGCGTCAGGCGGTGCGAGCGCAGCTTGTCGAGGTACTCGGCGGTGTGCACGAGCGCGAGATCGTCCCACGAAGCCGGCGACGGAGGCACGAGATCGACCGCGCCCCTCAGCTGCTCGACGATCAGCCGGTACTTGGCGGTCGGCCAGACGTGCCCGGGCAGCGAGAACTCGTAGCGCGGTGAGTAGACGGCGCGCACCGCGCTCAGACGGCCGGCTGTATTTCCGTCGCGAGCGGCTTCGGCAGCGTCGTCTGCTCCGCCGAAGGCAGCAGCGCGATGGCGACCGCTTCGGAGATCTCGGAGACGTAGTGGATCGTGAGCTCGCGCCGGAGCTCCTCGGTCAGATCCTCGCGCACGTGCTTCTCGTTCTGCCGCGGCAGGATCACTTCGGTGATGCCATGCCGCCGGGCCGCGAGCACCTTTTCCTTGATCCCGCCGACCGGCAGCACCCGCCCCGAGAGCGAGATTTCCCCGGTCATCGCGATGTCGCCGCGCACCGGCCGATGGGTCAGCTGCGACGCGAGCGCCGACACCATCGTCACGCCGGCCGACGGGCCGTCCTTGGGCACCGCGCCCGAAGGGACGTGGAGGTGGATCTCGGAATCCTTGTAGAACGCGGGATCGACGCCGTAGTGCTGCGCGTTGGCGCGGAACCAGGAGAGCGCGGTGCGGGCGGACTCCTTCATCACGTCGCCGAGATGGCCGGTGAGCGTGAGCGACCCGCCGCCCTGCATGCGCGACGCCTCGACGAAGAGCACTTCGCCGCCCGCCGGCGTCCACGCGAGACCGACCGCGACGCCCGGATCCTTGGTGCGGTTCTCGATCTCCTCGTCGAGGAACGTCGGCGCGCCGAGCATCTCCACCACGACGTCGGGCGTGATGACGACCTTCGTCTCGTCGCCTTCGGCGCGGCGGCGCGCCACCTTGCGGCACAACGCGCCGATCTCGCGTTCGAGATTGCGCACGCCCGCCTCACGCGTGTAGCCGCGAATCACCTGGTGCACCGCCGGCTCGGTGAACTCGATCTGCTCCGGCGTCAGCCCGTGGTTCTTCACCTGCTTGTCGATGAGGTGCTCGAAGGCGATCTTCATCTTCTCTTCTTCGGTGTAGCCGGCGAGCTCGAGCACTTCCATGCGGTCGCGCAGCGCGGGCGGCACCGGATCCATCACGTTCGCGGTGGTCAGGAACAGCACTTCGGAGAGATCGAACGGCACGTCGAGGTAGTGATCGCGAAACGCGTTGTTCTGCTCGGGATCGAGCACTTCGAGGAGCGCCGACGCCGGGTCGCCGCGGAAGTCGGATCCGAGCTTGTCGATCTCGTCGAGGATGAAGACCGGGTTCTTCGATTCGGCGCGGCGCAGGCCCTGAATGATCTGGCCCGGCAGCGCCCCGATGTAAGTGCGGCGATGGCCGCGGATCTCCGCCTCGTCGCGCATGCCGCCCAGCGAGACGCGGACGAACTTGCGGCCGAGCGAACTGGCGATGGAGCGCGCGAGCGACGTCTTGCCGACGCCGGGAGGGCCGAGGAAGCAGAGGATCGGCCCCTTCACGTCCGGATTCAGCTTGCGGACCGCGAGGTACTCGAGCACGCGGTCCTTGACCTTCTCGAGCCCGGAGTGATCCGCGTCGAGGACGCTCTTGGTGTGCTTGAGGTCGATGGCTTCGTCGGTCCGCTTCGACCACGGCAGCGCAATGATCCAATCGAGATAGGTGCGGGAGACCGTATACTCCGCGGCCGCCACCGGCATCTTCGACAGCCGATCGAGCTCGCGGAGCGCTTCCTTCTTCACGGCCTCGGGCATCCCCGCCGCTTCGAGCTTCGAGCGCAGCTCCTCGATCTCCTTCGCCTGCTCGTCCCCCTCGCCCAGCTCCTTCTGAATCGCCTTCAGCTGCTCGCGCAGGAAGTATTCGCGCTGGTTCTTGCCGACTTCGGACTGCACCTGCGACTGGATGCGCGAGCCGAGCTCGAGGACCTCGAGCTCCTTGATGAGGATGCGGTTCAGCGCGTCCATGCGCGCGCGCACGTCCAGCGTCGACAGAATCTCCTGCTTGATCGGGGTGCCGATGGTGGTGAGGCTCGAGGCGATGAAGTCGGCGAGCTTGCCGGGGTCGGTGATGTTCGCGGCCAGCGCCTGCAGATCGTCGGAGAGCAGCGGCGAGAGCGACACCACCTGCTGGAAGTTGCTCTTGATGTTGCGCTGCAGCGCGTCGATCTCGAGATGGTCCTCGTCGCGCAGCTGGTCCTCCGCGACGGTCACGCCGGCGCGCAGGTAGGGGCGCGTCTGCACGATCTGATCGAGCTTCACGCGCGCGAGCCCCTGGACGATCAGGCGGAGGCTGCCGTCAGGCAGCTTGAACAGCTTGTGGATGTGGGTGACGGTGCCGACGGGGTACAGATCGTCCTGCAGCGGCTCCTCGGTCGACGCTTCCTTCTGGGTGAAGACGCCGATCAGGCGGCCCGACGCGTTCGCCTCGTCGACGAGGCGGACCGAGGCCTCGCGCGCGACCGCGAGCGGCATGAACGAATTGGGAAACAGCACCGTGTCGCGCAGCGGCAGCACCGGGAGCTCCGGCGGCACCTGCACGGGGCGCTCAACCTCGGACGGCGTCTCGGAGCCCGGAGCGTCCGGACGCTCCTCGTCCTGATCGGATCGATCGCTCATCCGGCGATCCTCCTCTTTCAGTGAAATGTCAGTCGCGGCAGGCTCGCAGGACCGCCGCTGGCCTGCGAGTGTAAACGATCGGGCGGAGCCGCGTGCGGACGACGGGGGCCTGCCCCCGCCGTCCCACAGGCTCGGACCCCGCGGTCTTCGATCAGCCTTGCATGTCGAGGAAAAACGACGCCGCGCCGCGGCGCTGCGCCATCAGGCGCTCGCGCTGCTGGACCACTTCGCGGGCTTCCTCGCAGTCCTTGCAGCGCACCGCGAACGGCAGCGCGCGGAGACGGCGCTCGGAGATTTCCTCGCCGCATTCGAAACAGTAGCCGTAGGTGCCTTCCTCGAGCCGGCGGAGCGCCTCGTCGATCCGGTTGAGGGTTTCCGCCTTCATCTGGATCAGGGCGAACTCGATCTCGTCCTGGATATCCGCTTCGGAGCTTTCGGCCGCGTCGAGCACGCCCTGGACGGTGCTGCCCGCGCCTTCGGCGCGCACGTCGCGCATCCGCCCCTGAACTTCCGTCATGATTTCGCGGCGGCGTTCCTCGAGGATCTGCTTCAGCTCGTCGTAGCGGCCGCGATTCATCTGTTCCCGGGGCGCCTTAGTAACGCTCATATGAGTGCGACTCCTTTCCGCTCTCTCCGCTCACGTCCTTTTTTTCGTCGCGAGCGACTATGCAATGAATCTGCCAGATATAAGCCGTTCAGTTTACCTGAAAATCTGAGGCTCAGCAACCGCTGCGCCCCGCGCTGATGGGGGTTTAGACGCCGCAGCGGCGCGATTTGGTTCGGAAGCTGTACTCGGAGGAGGACGGCACCGCCGCCACTCGTGGCTGGAGCGCCACGGTGCCCGTGTGTCAAATGCGCTTACTGGACGAATCGAGAGGCAACGGAGCTGTTCGGTACGATGCCGCGATCTACGAGGCGCTGGCCGTCGCGGCGGCTGCCGGTGCGGACCCACTTCTCGTACAGGCGGAGCACGTCGGTATTCGAGGCCATGGCGGTGCGTTCGCTCACGTCAGAGAGGACGTCGGTGAAGCCGACGAATTTGCGCGCCAGCTCGGCGAACACCTCGCAGAACGTGTCCTCGTCGCGGCGGCTGAGCGATCCGTACGCGTACTCCCCCATCGACTTGTAGTAGTCCACGTCAACGAGGCTGCGGCGGAAGCTGTCGGAGAAGAACCCGGACATGAACAGGGAGAAGTCCCCGAGGTTGCGGAGGCGCGCGCGCTGTTCGAGGCCGCCGCTCTCCAGCGCGCGCGCGAGGCGCAGCGCGAGGGGCTCCCGGCTGTCGTCGGCGAACGGAATCCGCGCGTCGGGGCGCATGAAGCGGCAGAGAAGATTGACCAGATAGTACGCGGTGAGCTCGTTCGCGCGCACGTGCTGCCGCGCGAGGGCCGCGTCGATCAAATCCTTGAAGTACTCGGCAGGCGTTTGCTCGTGCAGGAGCGGATCGTCCATCCTTCCTCCTCGAACGTCGGGACTGCAAAGCGTATTCCTTTGCCGGCGCCGGGAAACGCTGGCAATTCAGGCGGGATTGACGTTGATTATAGGAACCCCGCGCGGAATTGCAATCCGGGAGGCGACAGAAGGCGCGCTTCTCCGGGTCCAACGGGGCGGAACGCGTTCACACGCGTGCATCCGGATTCGGGGTGGCGCGCTTGCGGCGTGCGCGATACTAGTGATCCGCCCACGCTGAACGGGGACGAGATCGCGGAGCGCGGCGCCCGGATGTCCGCGAGGTGGTCCTCGATCGGCGTGGACGGGCCACCTGGAGCAACCATGAAAGCTGTGTGTCCGCTGTGCGGGGCGCGAAAGGCGAAGCGCGCCTGTCCCGGAGTGCGTCAGGAGATCTGCGCGGTGTGCTGCGGGACCAAGCGGCTCACCGAGATCCGGTGTCCTGCCGACTGCGTGTATCTCACGACCGCCCGCACCCATCCAGCGGCGGTCGTACAGCGGCAGCAGGAACGCGACATGGCCTTCGTGCTGCCGCGGATCAGCGACCTCTCGCAGGCACAGTATCGCGTGTTCCTGTTCGCGCAGGCGCACGTGCTCGATTACGCCCTCACCGCGGCGCCGCCGCTGCTCGATCGCGACGTCGCGGAGGCCGCGGCCGCGATGGCGGCCACGTTCGAGACATCCCAGAGCGGCATCATCTATCAGCACCAGGCGGCTGCCGTGCCGGCGCAGCGGCTCGCCGCGTCGCTGGGCGCCGCCCTCATGGAGGTGGTC
>JABFWM010000697.1 GCA_013362195.1 Acidobacteriota bacterium | reverse complement strand
AGACGGCACGCGGGGCGGTCTTCGGGCCCGCCGTCAGCGCGATGTGAACGTGCGGTCCCCGACCGGGCCTCCGCGCGTCGTTTGCGAAGCCGTATCACTTCATGTAGATTTATAGATATGGCTCAGGCCCTGCGACGCGGCGTTCAGGCCCGACCGGCGGCGGCGCCGGTGGGCCGCGCCGCCGCGCTGTTCCGGCTGCTCGGCGACGAGGTCCGGCTGCGGCTGCTGCGGGTGCTGTCGCTCGAGCAGGTGAACGTCACGGAGCTGACCGGGATCCTCGGCCTCGCGCAGTCGGGGGTGTCGCGGCACCTCGGGCTCCTCAAGGACGCCGGGCTGGTGGTCGAGTCGCGCACGGGCGGGTTCACGTATTACCGCCTGGCGCCCGGCCTGCGCGAGGGCGAGAACGGCGCCAGTCACGCGTGGCCGCTCCTGGAGCATGCGTTTGCCGCCGCCGCGGAAACGCCCGAGGGACGCGCCGACGAGACCCGCCTCGAAGAAGTGCGGCGCCTGCGCAAGGAGAACTTCGAGGAGCACGGCGAGGAGCGGCGCCAGATCGTACCGGGGCGGAGCTGGGCGGCCTGGAGCCGGGCGCTGGGGCTGCTGCTTCCGCCGCTCGACGTCGCGGACGTCGGATGCGGCGAAGGCTATCTGACCGTCGAGGCCAGCCGCTTCGCGCGGCGCGTGATCGCCATCGATCGGTCCGGGACGGTGCTCGCGCGCGCGAAGGCGCTCGCCGAACGGCGCGGCCGCACCAACATCGTCTGGAAGCGCGGCGAGATCGAGCAGCTGCCGCTCAAGGACGCGACCGTCGATCTCGCGCTGCTGTCGCAGGCGCTGCATCACGCCGCCGATCCGGCCGGCGCCCTCGCCGAAGCCGTCCGCGTCGTGAAGCCGGGCGGACGCGTGCTGCTGCTCGATCTGCGGCGCCACGACGAGCGCTGGGTGCGCGAGCGGCTCGGCGATCGCTGGCTCGGATTCGAGGATCCCGAGCTGCAGCGGCTGCTGGAAGGCGCCGGACTGAAAGAGGTGACGGTGGCGGTGGGCGCGCGGCGCGCGCGCGACCCGTTCACCGTGCTGATTGCGGGCGGGACGAAGCGCGAGCGGAGGCTGGCGGGACCCGCGCGCATGGAGAAGAGCACACGACATGCCTGAGACGTTGACGCTGCTGAACGACCTGCTGGCCCGCCGCATTCTCGTGCTCGACGGCGCGATGGGCACGATGGTCCAGAAATACCGGCTGAGCGAGGACGATTTCCGCGGCGAGCGGTTTTCGCGCCATCCCAGGGACCTGCAGGGGAACAACGACCTGCTGATCCTCACCCGCCCCGATGTGGTCAGCGAGATCCACCACCAGTACCTCGCCGCGGGCGCGGACATCGTCGAGACGAACACGTTCAGCAGCACGTCGATCGTCCAGGCCGACTACGCGCTCGAGTCGCTCGCCTACGAATTGAACGTGACCGGCGCGCGGCTCGCGCGCGCCGCCGCCGACGAGTGGACGGCCAGGACGCCCGATCGTCCGCGCTTCGTTGCCGGCTCGCTCGGTCCGGCCAACCGCACGCTGTCGATCTCGCCGGACGTCAACGACCCGGCCTTCCGCGCGACCACCTTCGACGCGCTGCGCGCGGCCTACGAAGAGCAGGTGCGCGGCCTCGTGGACGGCGGCGCGCAGATCCTCCTGCTCGAGACGATCTTCGACACGCTCAACGCCAAGGCCGGGATCACCGCGATCGAGAACGTCTTCGAGGAGCGCGGCGTCCGGCTGCCGCTGATGATCTCGTTCACGATCACCGACAAGAGCGGGCGGACGCTGTCGGGGCAGACGCTCGACGCGTTCTACATCGCCGTCCAGCACGCGCGGCCGCTCAGCATCGGCATCAACTGCGCGCTGGGCGCGCGCGACATGCGGCCCTACCTCGCCGAGCTCGCGCGCATTGCCGAATGCCACGTCAGCAGCTATCCGAATGCCGGACTGCCCAACGCGTTCGGCCAGTACGACGAGTCTCCCGATGAGACCGCCGCGCTCGTGCGCGATTTCGCGGAGAGCGGCTTCGTCAACATCGTCGGCGGCTGCTGCGGGACGACGCCCGACCACATCGCGGCGATTGCCCGGGCGGTGGACGGACTGAGCCCGCGGCCGACGCCTCGGGCGCCGGCGTCGGACGGGTTCACGAAGCTGTCGGGCCTCGAGCCGCTCGTCATCCGTCCCGATTCCAACTGCCATATGATCGGCGAACGCACCACCGTGACCGGATCGGCGCGCTTCGCGCGGCTGGTGAAGGCAGGGCAGTGGGCCGACGCGGCACAGGTCGCGCTCGACCAGGTGCGCGGCGGCGCCAACCTGCTCGACGTCAACATGGACGAAGGCATGCTCGACTCCGAGCGTGCGATGACGACGTTCCTCAACTACATCGCGACCGAGCCGGAGATCGCGCGGCTGCCGATCGTCGTCGACAGCTCGAAGTGGTCGGTGCTCGAGGCCGGCCTGAAGTGCGTGCAGGGCAAAGCGGTGGTCAACTCGATCAGCCTCAAGGAGGGGGAAGCCGACTTCCTCGCCAAGGCGCGCGCGGTGCGCCGCTACGGCGCGGCCGTGATCGTGATGGCCTTCGACGAGACCGGACAGGCCGACACCGTCGAACGGAAGGTGCAGATCTGCCAGCGCGCCTACGCGCTGCTGACCGCACGCGCGGGCTTCGATCCGAGCGACATCATCTTCGATCCCAACATCCTCGCGATTGCGACCGGCCTCGAGGAGCACAACGGCTACGCCGTCAACTTCATCGAAGCGATCCGCACCATCAAGGCGACGTGCCCCGGCGCGAAGGTGAGCGGCGGCGTCAGCAACCTCTCGTTTTCGTTCCGCGGCAACAACGCCGTCCGCGAGGCGATGCACGCCGCGTTCCTGTTCCACGCCATCAAGGCGGGCATGGACATGGGGATCGTCAACGCCGGGCAGCTCGCGGTCTACGAGGACATCCCGAAGGACCTGCTCGAGCACGTCGAGGACGTGATCTTCAATCGTCGTCCCGACGCGACGGAGCGCCTCGTGCAGTTCGCCGAGACCGTCAAGGGCACGGTGGCCGATCGGCAGGAGGCGCTCGCGTGGCGCAGCGGCCCCGTCGAAGAGCGGCTCGCCCATGCGCTGGTGCACGGCACCGTCGAGTTCATCGAACAGGACGTGGAGGAGGCGCGCCAGAAGTACCCGCGTCCGCTCGACATCATCGAGGGGCCGCTGATGGACGGCATGAAGATCGTCGGCGACCTGTTCGGCTCGGGGAAGATGTTCCTGCCGCAGGTCGTGAAGAGCGCGCGCGCGATGAAGAAGGCGGTCGCCTATCTCGAGCCGTTCATGGAGAAGCAGAAGGCCGAGCGGCTGGCGATCAATCCGGCCGCGGGCGGCGCGCAGGGGCGCATCGTCATGGCCACCGTCAAAGGCGACGTCCACGATATCGGCAAGAACATCGTCGGCGTCGTGCTGGGCTGCAACAACTACGAGGTCGTCGATCTCGGCGTGATGGTGCCGGCGGCGAAGATTCTCGATGCCGCGATCGAGCAGAAGGCCGACATGATCGGGCTGAGCGGCCTGATCACGCCGTCGCTGGACGAGATGGTCAACGTGGCGCGCGAGATGGAGCGGCGCCACATGACACTGCCGCTGCTCATCGGCGGGGCGACCACGAGCCGCCAGCACACGGCGGTGAAGATCGCGCCGGAGTACACGCCGCCGGTCGTCCACGTGCTCGACGCGTCGCGCGTGGTCGACGTCGTGTCGAGCCTGTTGAGCGCCGAGCGGCGCCCGGCGTTCGATCGCAGCAATCGCGAGGATCAGGACGACATCCGCGACCGCTACAAGGCGCGCACCGAACGGCCGCTGCTCCCGTACGACCAGGCGCGCGCCAACCGGCTGCCGTACGACTGGGACGAGCACGAAACCGCGACCCCGTCGTTCGTCGGGCGCCGCTATCTCGACGACGTGCCGCTGTCGGAGCTGGCGAAGTTCATCGACTGGACCTACTTCTTCTCGGCGTGGGAGCTGAAGGGACGGTTCCCGGGGATCCTCGAACATCCGCAGTACGGCGCCGCGGCGCGCGAGCTGTACGAGCACGCGCAGACGCTGCTCGAAGAGATCATCAAGGGACGGCTGATCCAGGCGCGCGGCGTCTACGCGTTCTGGCCGGCCGCGGCGGACGGCGACGACATCATTCTGTACAAGGACGAGGATCGGCGTGTGGTGCTCGGCCGTCTGCCGATGCTGCGCCAGCAGGAAGCGCAGCCCGACGCGCGCCCGAATCTCTCGCTGGCCGATTACATCGCGCCGCGCGGCAGCGGCATCCCCGACTACCTCGGCATGTTTGCCGTCACCGCCGGCCTGGGCGCCGACGCGCTCGTCGCCCGGTTCGAAGCCGATCACGACGACTACCGGGCGATCATGGTCAAGGCGCTCGCCGACCGCCTGGCCGAAGCGTTCGCGACCTGGCTGCACGCGCAGGTGCGCGACGACTGGGGTCACCCCGATCCGGTGTCGCGCGCGGTGGACGAGCTGTTCGTCGAGAAACATCGCGGCATCCGGCCCGCCTACGGGTATCCGGCGTGCCCCGATCACCGCGGCAAATTCGAGCTCTTCCGCCTCGTCGATGCCGAGCGCCAGGGCCTCGCATTGACCGAAAGTGCGGCCATGACCCCGCCGGCAAGCGTCAGCGGCCTGTACTTCTCGCACCCGCTCGCCAGGTACTTCAACGTCGGCCGCATCGGCCGCGATCAGGCGGAATCGTATGCGGCCCGCCTCGGCACGCCGATTGACGAGGTGGAGAGGTGGCTGTCCTCCAACCTGGCATACGAACCGGCGGAATTCGGTGTCAAATGTTCGTAATGGTTGTAGGCGGCCGCAGCAGGCGGCAGCCGGTCGTCGGCAGGCACCGGAACGTGCCGAAACTGTTACACTAGCCGCTTCCGGTCCCGTATCGAATCGAGTCGCGCGCCAACCATCGGGCGCCTGCCGCCGTCTGATATCCGGGGACGGCATCCGCCCTGGTCAAAACGTGAAGTCCACACTCGCGATTGTTGCGCTGGTCTGCGGCGGCCTGGCCGCGGCCGGCCTGTATGTGCACGCGCGTACGCCGCAGGCGACGGGCGAGCGCGCGCCCGAAACCTACACGGTCGCCCGCCGCGATTTCGTGCGCGGCGTGCGTCTGAGCGGCACCGTGGAAGCGGTGCAGGCCACGACCATCTCGGCGCCGCGGCTCGCCGGCCAGAACCAGAACTCGCTGATCATCACCACCCTCGTGAAGGCGGGCGCGAAGGTCCGTCCGGGGGACCTCCTCGTCGAATTCGATCGCCAGGATCAGATCCGCAACGCGCTCGACAAGCAGGCGGAGCTGAACGATCTCGAGCAGCAGATCCGCAAGCGCCGCGCGCAGGAAGCCGCCGCGCGCGCGTCCGACGACAGCACCTTGAAGCAGGCCGAGAGCACGCTGCAGCGCGCCCGGCTCGAGATGCTCAAGAACGAGATGCTGCCGAAGATCCAGGCCCAGAAGAACGCCCTCGCGCTCGAAGAGGCCGACGCGCGGCTGAAGCAGCTGCGGCAGACCTACGATCTCAAGCGCGCCGCGGCCGAGGCCGACATCCGCGTCCTCGAAATCCGGCGCGACCGCGCCGATACGACGATGCGGCAGGCCGCGTCGAACGCCGACCGGATGCTGATCAAGTCGCCGATCGACGGCATCGCGGTCATGAAGATGACCTGGAAGGGGCAGGGGCCCGGCGAGATTCAGGAAGGCGACGAGGTGCGCGCCGGCATGGCCGTCGTGGACGTCGTGAATCCCGCGACGATGCGCGTGCGCGCCCGCGTCAACCAGGCCGACATCGACGACCTGCGGATCGGGCAGCCGGTGCGCGTCGGCCTGGACGCCTATCCCGACCTGACGTTCCCGGGTCGGATCCAGCAGATGTCCCCGGTCGGCACCCCGTCCACGCTCTCGCCGAAGGTGCGAAATTTCGTGGTGCTCGTCGCGATCGACGGATCCGATCCGAAGTTGATGCCCGACCTGACCGCGTCGCTTGACGTCGAGCTCTCACGCGTCAGCGCCGCGCTCGTCGTCCCGCGCGAGTCGGTCGCCTTCGAGGAGCACCAGCCGTTCGTCAAGGTGCAGCGAGGCGGCGGCTTCGAGCGGCAGAACGTCTCGATTGGCGACATGAGTCTCCACCAGATCGTGATCACCAGCGGCCTTGCCGAGGGCGCGGCCATCGCGCGCAACATCGATCGGGTAGCGGCGCGATGAAGAACGCGGTCCTGCGGCGATGGCGCGCCATCGCGATCGTGGTGTTCGCCGCGATCCTCGTCGCCGGCGGCTTTGCGATTGCCGGCCGCGCCGCGGTCGCGCCCGACGTGCCCACCACCGACGTGACCGCCGGCGACTTCGTCGACTACATGCAATTGCGCGGCTCGATTCGGCCCGCGAAATCCATCATTCTCTCCGCGCCGACGCAGGCGGGCGAGCTGCAGATCGTCAAGCTCGCCAAAAACGGCAGCGCGGTCGCATCGGGTGACGTGCTCGTCGAGTTCGATGCCACGATGCTGCGGCAGCGGATGCAGGAAAAGCAGTCCGAACTGAAGCAGGCGGCGGCGGAGATCGATCAGGCGAAGGCGCAGCAGAAGATCACCGAGGAGCAGGACCAGAGCGCCGTGATGAAGGCCAAGTACGATCTCGAGCGCGCCCGGCTGGACCTCGGCAAGCGCGATCTGGTCTCGAAGCTCGAATACGAACAGGCGAAGCTGGCGGTTGCCGACGCGGAGCTGAAACTGCACGAATCGGAGGAGAAGGCACGCTCGAACCGCACCGCGGCGGAGGCGGACCTCGCCGCCAAACTCCGTAAGCGCGAGAAGGCGCAGTTCGATTTCGACCGCGCGAAACGCGGCATCGACGCGCTGATCATCAAGGCGCCCACCGGCGGGACCGTGAACATCATGCCGAACTACCGCGCCAGCAGCATGTTTGGCGCGGAGGTCGAGTTCCGGGAAGGCGATCGGGCCTGGCCCGGCGCGAACATCGTCGAACTGCCCGACCTCTCGTCGATCCATCTCGAGGCGCGCCTCGACGAGTCGGATCGCGGCCGGCTGAAGGTGGGCCAGTCCGCCACCGTCAAGATCGAGGCGGTCCCGGGCCGGGACTTCGCCGCCACGGTCGATCTGATCTCGGTGCTGGCGAAAGCCGATTTCACCTCGGGCTGGCCGCCGCTCAAGAACTTCGATCTCGGCCTCGTGCTGAAGGATCCCGATCCGCGCATCCGGCCGGGGATGACGGCGACGGCGCGGATTGCCACCGATCGCGTTCCGGGCTTCCTGCTCGCGCCCACCGAAGCGGTGTTTCAGCGCGACGGCCGTTCCGTGGTCTACAAGCTGCGCGGTTCCATGTTCGACGAAACGCATAACGAGGTTGCGCGCCGCGGCCGCGAGCAGGTCGCGATCGCGGCGGGCGTTCAGTCGGGCTACAAACTCGCGACCCGCCGTCCCGAGACGGATCAGATACGGAGGCAGCCGTGAAGCGCCGGCGCATGATCTGGATCGCTGCCGCCGTCGTCATCCTTGCCGCGGGCGCGACGCTGGTCACGGCCGTGCCCGCCCTCCCGGATCGGCGGTCCGAGGTGCCCACCACGCGCGTCATCCGCGGGCCGCTGAAGCTCACGGTGTATGCCACCGGCGAGCTGCGCGCCGGCCGGACGGCCTCGCTGATGGCGCCGATGGCGGGTGGCACCCTGAGGATCGTGCGGCTGCTGACGACCGGCACACCCGTCAAGGCCGGCGACGTCGTGTTCGAGATCGATCCATCCGATCAGGAGTTCGCGCTGCAGCAGGCGAAGTCGGAGTTCGCCGAGGCGGAGCAGCAAATCATCAAGATCAAGGCCGACACCGCGGTCCAGGCCGCCGAAGACCAGGTCGCCTTGCTGACGGCGCGCTACGACGTGCGGCGCGGCGAGCTGGACACCGCCGCCAACGACCTGATCGGCGCGATCGACGCCAAGAAGAACGTGCTGACGCTCGAGGAAGCGCGGCACCGGCTGACGCAGCTCGAAGAGGACGTGACGTCGCGCTCCGCCACCAATGAAGCGGCCCTGGCGGTCGTCGTCGAGCAGCGCAACAAGGCGCAGATCGCGATTCAGCGCGCCCAGACGATCATCGACAGCATGGTCGTCAAGGCGGCGTTCGACGGCATCGTCTCGGTGAAGGAGAACCGCGATGCCGCCGGCAATTTCGGCTACTGGGGCATGGTGCTGCCCGAGTACCGCGCCGGCGACACGACGTTCTCCGGCCGCGCGATTGCCGACGTCATCGAGTCGGGCCGCATGGAGGTGCGGGCGAAAATCAACGAGACCGATCGCGACAACCTGCAGACCGGCCAGACCGCGCGCGTGCAGTCCGACGCGCTCGCCGGCGAGGAGTTCACCGTCAAGGTTGGCGCGCTCAGCGCCGTCGCGGCCCGTGGCAATTTCTGGGAGGTCACCGCGGTGCGGCAGTTCGATGTGACCTTTCCCTTCGTCGGCAATCCCGATCCGCGGCTGAAGGCGGGATCGTCGGTCCGGCTGGTCATCGACGGCCGCGAAATCCCCAACGCCGTGCAGGTGCCGCGGCAGTCGGTCTTCGAAAAGAGCGGCAAGACGTTCGTCTACCTGCAGAACGGCGAGCGCTTCGAACGCAAGGACGTCAAGGTCACCAACAGTACGGAGAGCCGCGCCGCTGTCGACGGGCTCAACGAAGGCGACGTGATCGCGCTCGTCGATCCGGAGGTGGCGGCGAAGCGCTCGAAGCCCTCGTCAACCGCGCCGGTGCCTGCAGGCGCCGGACCGACGACATGAGCGCGGCGCGCACGCATCTGTGGTCGACGGACTTCATGCCCGAGCTGATGCTCGGCCTGGAGAATCTCCGCGCCCACACGCTGCGCTCGCTGCTGACGATGCTGGGCAGGATCTTCGGCGTCGCGGCGGTCGTCGCGATGCTGTCGATTGGCGCGGGCGCGCAGCAGGAGGTGATGGCGTTCATCGAGCAGCTCGGCGTCCGCAATCTGATCGTCGAAGCCAGGGAAGCGCCCGACAACCAGGCGCTGCAGAAGATCCGGCAGATCTCTGCGGGCCTCTCGTTCAAGGACCTGCGCGTCATCCAGGCGAACCTGGACAACATCAGCGCGGTCAGCGCGCGCAAGCGCTTCACGCCGACCAAGATGGCGCCGCGCCCGATCGGCGGCGACATGCCCGTCGTCTACGGCGTCAGTCCGTCCTACACCACGATTGGCAATCTGCGCCTGGCGTCAGGGCGCTTCTTCGACGACGGCGAAGCCGCAGGCGCGGCTCCGGTCGCGGTGCTCGGCGAAGCGGCGGCCGCCGCGCTCTTCGGCGCAGACGATCCGATGGGCCGCTTCGTCAAGGTCAACGAGCAGTGGTTCCAGGTGATTGGCGTGGCGGGCCCGCAGCTGACCGTCCAGTCCGACGTCGCCGGGCTGCCGGCCCAGGACCGCAACAATCTCATTTACGTGCCGCTCTATTCGTCCGTGTTCCGCCTCGAGGACGGCCAGAGCGCGCGCAAGGACGAGATCGACGGCATCTATCTGCAGATGCGATCGAGCGGGGACATTCCCGCGGCCGCCGCGCTGCTGCGCGGCGTGCTCGACGTGGCGCACCGCGGCGCAGGCGACTTCACGATCGTCTCGCCCGCGGAGCTGCTGGCCGAGCAGCGGCGCACCCAGCGCATCTTCGAGATGGTGATGGTCGCGATTGCCTCGATCTCGCTGCTCGTCGGCGGCATCGGCATCATGAACATCATGCTGGCGAGCGTGCTCGAGCGGACGCGCGAGATTGGCGTGCGGCGGGCGATCGGTGCGCGTCAGAAGGACGTGGTGCGCCAGTTCCTCATCGAAACCACGATCATCTCGCTCTCCGGCGGCGTCGCCGGCATCGTGCTCGGCGTCGCGCTCTCGCAGCTCATCGGCGTGCTCGCCGGATGGTCCACGATCGTCACGACGACCTCGATTGTGCTGGCGTTCGGCGTGTCGGTGATGATCGGGATCGTCTTCGGCCTCTATCCCGCCGTCCGCGCGTCACGTCTCGATCCCGTCAAGGCGCTTCACTACGAGTAAGCCGCGCCCGCCGCTTCGCGTACTCGCCCGCCGCCTCTCGATCGGTCACAATCTCAGGGGAGCCGAGCGCGACGCGCGCCGGCGCGCCGCCGATCGCGTCGATGCTGACGTTCACGTGCCACGCCTGATGCTCGGGTCGATAGAACAGACTCACTTTCCATCCCGCATAGGCGGAGAGGTCGGCGGTCAACGGCGACCACCCGCCGCCCGGCTGCACGTCGACGGCGGCCAGCGCTTCGTAAATGCGCGCGTCGCTCACGCCGAGGCGGACCCGCGCGGGCGCGTTCGAGGCCGGTGCGATGACAGCGCGAAAGGTGGCGCGGCGAGGAATCGGCAGCGTCCACGTGAGGCGTCCCGGCGCGGGAGCGAGGATCGCCGGATGGGCGGCGCCGGCGGCGAGATGATGCGCGACCTCGAACGCGCCGGGCGGACGCGTCTCGGCGCGATCGAGCTCTCTGATGAAGTCGACGGCCGGCACGGGTGACGACGCCGCGGGCGCGCGGCAGGCGGACGTGGCGGCCGCGAGCAGGAGTGAGATGGCGTGTCGCGCGGCGGCGCTCGTCCTGGTGGCCATCTTCCTCGCGTCGGTCGCGCGATTCTACCATCCAGGCACCGGCTTCACGGCGCTGATTGGCCTTCCCGAAGGGCACGATTACGAAGCGCCGGCGCTGCGGGCAATTCCGCACTACGACTATCCGGCGTGGGCGAGCTACGACGGGCAGTTCTACGCGCAGCGCGCCTTCGATCCGCTGGTGCGCGACCCGGCAGTCGATCGCGCGATGGACCTCGCGCCGTTCCGCGCGCGCCGCATTCTCTTCAGCTGGACGGCGTATGCGGCGGGCCTCGGGCGTCCGGCGTGGATCCTCGAAGCCTACGCGCTGCAGAACGTCGTCGCGTGGCTGCTGCTGGCCGTCCTGCTGACGCGGTGGATGCCGCCGCGTACGGCGCGCGGGCTCGCGATGTGGACGGCGTGCCTGTTCTCGCACGGCCTGCTCTGGTCCGTTCGCTTTGCCCTGCTCGACGGCCCCAGCCTGCTGATCACTGCGTTCGCGGTGAAGTTGATCGAGGACGGCCATCCGCTCGCGTCGGCGGCGGCCGTCGGGCTCAACGGCCTCGGGCGCGAGACCAATGTGCTCGGCGTCCTTGCGCAGCCGATCCCGCGCCACGCGCGTGCGGTCGTGCGGGCCGTGGTCGCGTGCGTGCTCGCCGTCCTTCCACTGCTGGTCTGGGAGGACTATCTGCGGTCGATCTACAGGTCGACGATTTGCGCCGGGACGGACCCGCTGTTGCTTCAGGGGACCGCGCTGGCGGTGGTCGCACGCGGCGTGTTCGCCGCGGTGCGATCGTCGGGCCCCTTTTCGCCGGCCGCGCTGTCCGTCTGCATCATCGTGCCGCTGGTCGTGCAGGCCGCAGGCGTCATCGCGCGAGCGGACATTCGCCGCCCGTGGTGGCGGGTGGCGATCGGGTACGTCGCGTTGATGCTGGTGCTCGATCAGGTGCTATGGACGCCGTCGACCGGCGCGATCACGCGGGTGCTGCTGCCGATGACGATCGGGTTCAACGT
>JABFWM010000175.1 GCA_013362195.1 Acidobacteriota bacterium | reverse complement strand
GCGCGGAGATGGCGAGCAGGAGCAAGCCGGCGGCCGGCGCCAGCTGCAGCCGGCTCGTCGTCGCGAGTGCCAGCCCGAGGCCCGCGGCCGCGGCTGCACGCCGGGTGAGCGTCGCACCGGCGAGCGCGTACACCGCGATGCTGAGGCCGGCAATCGCGCATTCGTGCTGCCAGAGCGTACGGCTGGCCGTCGGCCAGAGTCCTGTCCCCGCGCCGGCGCCGAGCGCCACCAGCAGCGCCGTCGAGAGCGGCAGGACGCGGCGCGCGGTGAGGAACATCATCGCGACCGCGAATGCCGTCACGATCGAGGACGCGAACGTGGCGATGAGCTCGGGCGCCGCGGGATCGGCGAGGTCGATGACGCCGGCCTTGACGACGGGCCAGGCGATGACGGCCGCGGCAATCGCGGGCGTGGGCGGATACGCCGACCAGTAGCGGCCGCTCGCGTCGCGCACGAACGTCGGCCGCTCCGCCAGCGCGGGGCGCGCGCCCACGACGTGGTTCAGCGAGAGCGTCCCGCGCCGCAGCAGTTCGGTGGCGGTATATTTGGCCGGCTGCGAATCGATGCTGCCGATCTCGCGGCCGTTCGCGTTATACAGCGCGAACAGGCACAGCGCGACGATTGCGGCCGTCAGCCAGTCGGGTACGGCCGTTCCGCGGACTCGAGTCAGGGCAGAAACCGTATCGGCGATGGAACATTCTATGCCGCGTTGCATCGCGTTCACCCGCCGGGTGCCGCCGTCGATCGTGCGCTGCGAGCTGACGCATCTCGCGCGCGAGCCCATCGACCTGCCGCGCGCCAACGCGCAGCATCGTGCTTACGAACACGCGCTCGAAGGACTCGGGTGCCGCATCGAACGGCTTCTCGATCTTCCAGACCAGCCGGATTCGGTTTTCGTCGAAGACGCCGCGATCGTCTTCGACGAGGTGGCGGTGATTGCGCGGCCGGGTGCCGCGTCGCGGCGCGCCGAGATTGCATCCGTGGAATACGCGCTCGAACAGTGGCGGCCGATCGTGCGCATCGAGGCCCCGGCAACGCTCGACGGCGGCGACGTGCTCGTCGCCGGCCGGCGCGTCTACGTCGGCATCTCGCGGCGGACGAACGAAGAGGCGGCGCGTCAACTCGCCCACCTGTTGAGGCCGCACGGATACACGGTCGCGCCGGTCGCGGTGACCGGCTGCCTGCACCTCAAATCCGCGGTGACGCTCGCGGCGCCGGACACACTCCTCGTCAATCCCGCCTGGATCGAGGGCGCCGCGCTCGACGGCTTTCACGCCATATCCGTCGATCCGTCGGAGCCGATGGCTGCGAACGTGCTCCGGATCGGCGACGTCACCCTCTGCGCCGCGGCATTTCCCCGCACCCGCGAGCGGCTCGAGCAGCGCGGGATCCAGACCCGGCCTGTCGACGCCAGCGAACTCGCCAAGGCCGAAGGTGCGCTGACGTGCTGCAGTCTGATTGTCGCCAATACCCGTTGACCAGGCGCCGAGCCGCGGCTCAGGCCCACGCCAGCGTACCGAGCGCGTCGTCCTGCTCGGGCGGCACGGTGCGCAGATCGAGGACGACGCGATCGTGTTCGATGCGGGCGATGACGGGCGGGTCTGACGCGCGCAGGCGTGAGGCGATCTCGTCTGCCGACGCGCCGTCGCGGGCGATCTCGACGAGCCGCGTCGGCAGTTCGGCGCCGGGCGCACTGCCGCCGCCGATCGTCGACACGCCGTCGACGACGCGCGTGCGCCAGCCGTTGAGGCGGAGCGCGGCCGCGAGCGCATCGGCGCGCGCGCCGATCTCCGCGGCCGTCAACCCGAGCATGCGCATGACCGGCACATCCTCGCGGCGGCCGACGGCGTGCGCCTCGAGCGTCGCTTCGAGCGCCGCATAGGTGAGCTTGTCCACGCGCAGCGCCCGCATCAGCGGATGGCGGCCAATCGCCGCGATCGGTCCGGCGCCTCCCGCGATGATCCCGGCCTGCGGCCCGCCGAGCAGCTTGTCACCGCTGACGCACACGACGTCGGTGCCCGCCGCGATGCTCTCCGACACGATCGGTTCGTCGCGCAAGGCGGCGGGCAGCGCCGCGCGATCCGGCCACCCGAGCCAGCCGCTGCCGAGATCCTCGGCGATGGGCACCTTGAACCGCCGCGCGAGCGAGACGAGATCGTCGAGTGCCGGCCGTTCGGTGAAGCCCTCGATGCGGAAGTTCGACGGATGGACGCGCAGAATGAGCGCCGTCCGCTCGCTGATCGCCGCCGCGTAGTCGGCGATGCGGGTGCGATTGGTGGTGCCGACTTCACGCAATGTCGCGCCCGACTGCGCCATCACGTCCGGGACGCGGAAGCCGCCGCCAATCTCGACCAGCTCGCCGCGCGAGATCAGCACTTCGCGCCCCGCCGCCAGCGCGGCGAGCACCAGCATCGTGGCCGCGGCGTTGTTGTTCACGATGACCGCCGCCTCGGCGCCGGTCAGCCGCGCGACGAGGTGGGTGGCGTGCGCCTCGCGCCGTCCGCGCCCGCCGCGCGCCAGGTCGTATTCGAGATTGGTGTAGCCGGCGGCAATTGCGGCGACGCGTTCGGCGGCGGACGTGGAAAGGGGCGCGCGTCCGAGATTCGTGTGCACGATCACGCCGGTCGCATTGATCACGCGGACGAGCGACGGGCGCATCGACGCGCGCAGCCGCGCTTCCGCGCCGCGCTCGATCGCCTCGATCGCTTCCGACACCGTCACCGCGGCCAGGTCGCCGGAGCCGAGGCGATCGCGCAGCGACGCCGTTTCGGCGCGCAGCGCCTCGACGAGCGCGGTCCGGCCGTAGCGCGTCTCGAGCGCGCGCATCGGTTCACGCTGCCGGAGCTGTTCGATGGACGGGATGACGCGGAGATCGGACATGCGCGGATGGATGACGGTTGCGGCTTGCCCGCCTCCGTCGTTCAGGATACCATCACGATTTCCGCCTCTCATGCCCGCAGACCCTAACGCGCCGCCTGCCGTTCCCGTTCCCGACTACAGACCTGTTGAGCGGTTCTGGCCGTACGTGGATCTGCCCGAGCAGCCGGCGGACGACGAGCTGGCCGCCCTTAATCCCGAACTGAGCGAAGCGCTCTTCGGTACGCCGAAGCTGCCGTTCTCGGTGACGCTGGAGTTCTCGCCGTTCGAGGCGCCGGACCTCGCACGCGCGCTCGAGATCGCGCGCGCGTCGGCGGAGTATCGCGAGCTCGGGACCGGCGAGCGCCGCCGCTATCGCGCGCGCTTCTTTCCGCGCGACGCCGTCCGCCTGCGCGACCTGTTCGAGATCGTCGGCCGCTACGACACCACCGACGTCCTCATCGACGATCGGCCGGTGCCCTACGCGCGTGAGCTGTGGCTGCCCCTGATCTGGTTCCTGATTCGATGATCCGCGTGCGCATCCCGACCCCCGGACGATCGTGACGGCCGATCATGGCGGAGCCGACCGACGTCCAGAAGGAACTGCAGGTGCTCGAGGCCGAGCTGAAAAAGCTCGAGGCCGAGTACACCATGTTCTTTGCCGGCCGGCTGCCCCGTCCGCCGTGGGAAACGCGCGGCCGCGTGGACGCGATGATCAAGCGGTGGGGACGGATGCACATCCAGGCGGCGGTCGATCGCTTCCGCTTCGAGATGCTGTCGACGCGCTACCAGAAATTCGCCGACCTCTGGGACCGCGGCCTGCGCGCGCGCGAAGAAGGACGCCCGGGTCCGTTCGTCCATCAGGCGCCCAAGCCGCCCGACAAGCCGAAGCAGAAGGAAGCCGACGCGAAGGTGCTCAATGTCACCGCGTTCAAGGATCCGATGCGCGAAATGGACAAGCTCCACTCGCTCTACGATTCACTGATGGATGCGCGCCGGCAGAGCGGGGAGGACGTGGTGCCGTTTCATCGCTTCGCGGCGCTCGTCAAGGATCAGGTCGGCAAGCTGCGCGAAGCGGGCAATCCCGAGGTGGCGTTCCGGGTGGCCGTGAAGGATGGGAAGGTGAACTTTACGGTGCGGGGAATGAAGGGAGGGAAGGACGAGTGACGTCCTCCCGCTCCCTTCGGTTGACTAGCTGGCTTTGGTGACGTTGCCGGCCTGCGGGCCCTTGGGACCGTCAACGATTTCGAACTCGACTGCCTGACCTTCTTCGAGCGTCCGGAAGCCGTTCCCCTGGACCGCCGAGAAGTGAACGAACACGTCGCTCCCGCCGTCGCGCTCAATGAAACCGTAACCTTTGGCGTTGTTGAACCACTTGACCTTGCCTGTGATACGCATCGTACTGTTCCTGCCTGTTGCTGTGGGTGGAGCCAGGCGCCTGCCGTGGCAGCCGGACCCCCAAACATGAAAAAAGGCCGCGAGTGCGCGGCCTCGGCTTCCGACGCTGGCCCGCCAGCGCCCATGGCATAGTAAGGGGCCAGCGACGGCTAAGTCAAGACGATCCCACTATATGCGCGCGATACTGAGTGTCTCGGACAAGACGGGCCTGCTGGAATTTGCCCGGGGGCTGACCGCCCGCGGCGTGCAGCTCGTGTCGACCGGCGGGACGGCCAACACGCTGTCCGGCGCCGGGTTACCGGTGATGAACGTGTCGGACGTGACCGGTTTTCCCGAAATGATGGATGGACGCGTCAAGACCCTCCATCCCAGGATCCACGGGGGGATCCTGGCGCGCCGACATAGGGCAGATGACTTAAAGGCCATCGCCTCGCAAGGCATCGAGCCGGTCGACCTCGTCGTCGTGAATCTGTATCCGTTCGCGCACGCGGCGGCGAATGCCGACGCGTCCTTCGACGAGCTGGTCGAGCAGATCGACATCGGGGGTCCCTCGCTGCTGCGCGCGGCCGGCAAGAACTTTCGCGACGTGCTCGTAGTCGTCGATCCGGCTGACTATCCGGCCGTCCTCGACGCGCTGTCGCGCAACGGCGGTCCCTCGCTCGCGTTCCGTTTCGACCTGATGAAGAAGGCGTTTGCCCACACGGCGGCGTTCGACGCGTTGATCGCGAAGACGATGGAGACGGTGGCGGTGCGCGAGGGCGAGTTCGTCCGCGGACGCCCCACGGAGGAGCGAAAGACGCTGCGCTACGGCGAGAATCCGCATCAACCCGCCGAATGGATTCGCTCGGGTCCGGCGGCCGCCGCATGGCAGGTGCACCAGGGCAAGGAACTTTCCTACACCAACCTGCTCGATCTCGACGCGGCGGCGAGAATTGCCCTCGAGTTCACCGAACCGGCCGGCGTCGTCATCAAGCACACGAACCCATGCGGCGTGGCGACGGGAGCGACGATCGCCGAGGCGTATGTCAGGGCGCGCGACGCCGACGCGCTGTCGGCGTTCGGCGGCATCGTCGGCGTCAACCGGGCGATTGATGTGGACACCGCGCGCGCCATCGCGTCGACGTTCATCGAGGCGGTCATCGCGCCCGCGATCGACGATCAGGCGCGGCCGATTCTCGCGACGAAGCCGAACCTGCGCGTCGTCACGGCGCCATTCGACGTGCTCCGGCGCACCGAGTGGTTCGACCTTCGATCGATGCTGGGGGGCACGCTGCGTCAGGCGTCCGACGCGGTGACGGAAGCTCGCGCCCCGTGGCCGCCAGCCGCGGCGGCATCGGACCCGGACGACAGAACGGCGGCGCACATCCGGGTCGTGACCCGGCGCCAGCCGACGCCGGACGAGTGGACGGCGCTGCGCTTTGCCTGGCGCGTGTGCGCGCACGTGAAATCGAACGCGGTGATCTTCACCGCGGCCGATCGGACGCTCGCGGTCGGCGCCGGCCAGATGAGCCGCGTGGACGCGGTGAAGGTTGCGGTGATGAAAGCGGGAGACGCCAGGGAACCAGTGTCATTGAAGGGATCGGTGGCGGCATCCGACGCGTTCTTTCCGTTCCGCGACGGGCTCGACGCGATTGCGGCGGCGGGCGCCACCGCCGTCGTGCAGCCGGGCGGATCGGTGCGCGACGCGGAGGTCATTGCCGCGGCCGACGAATACGGGCTGACCATGGTCTTTACGGGGCGCCGCCATTTCCGCCACTGACTCCTCGCGACTGTCGGCGGCCGAGACCGCGCCCGCGGGCGCGCCGGTGGAGTCGCCCGCGATGGCCGGGTCTGCGTCGGACGCGGCGTGGGCGGCGCCGTCGGGCGGCCGGTGGCCGATCCCGCGGACGGTGCTGCTCGTGCTGGTGGCGCTCGCGTCGATCGTCTATTTCGTCGACCTCGGCGGGCAGTCCATCTGGGACGCCAACGAAGCGTTCTACGTCGAGACGCCGCGCGAGATGCTCGAGTCGCGCGACTTCATCAATCCGACGTTCAACTACCTGCCGCGCTTCAACAAGCCGGTCCTGAGCTACTGGATCGTCGCGCTCTTCTACGAGAGCTTCGGGGTCTCGGTGACCGCGCAGCGCGTGCCGATGGCGCTTGGCGCGCTCGTCATCATCGCCTGCGCGTTCGTGCTCGGGCGGTTGTCGATCGACGGCGGCCGCGTGGCGGATCGAGCGGCGCCGGCCGCCGGGACGCGGCACCCGGACCGCGACGTGCGGCTGGCGGCCGGTCTCTTCGCCGCGGCGGGCCTCGCCGCCGCCCCGCGCCTCGTCATGTTCGCGCGGCGGATCTTCATCGACATCTGGATCACCGCGTTCATGTCGCTCACGCTCGCGTGCTTCGCGCTGAGCGAGCGGTATCCGGAGCGCCGCCGGCTCTTCCTGGTCCTGATGTACGTGGCCGTCGGCCTCGGCGTGCTCACGAAGGGGCCGGTGGCGATCGTCTTGCCCGGGCTCGCCTTCGCGATCTATCTCGGCGTCCACCGCGAGCTGGGGCGCATTCGCGAGATGATGATCCCGACCGGCGCGGTGATCGTCGCCGCGATCGTCGTGCCGTGGTACGCGGCGCTCCATCACGAGCACGGATGGATGTACATCCGCTCGTTCGTGATCAGCGAGAACCTCGAGCGCTACACCAGCGGGTTCGGCGTGCGCCAGCACCGCGGGCCGTGGTTTTACCTGCCGGTCGTCCTCAGCGATTCGTTCCCCTGGTCGCTGTTCCTGTTCATGGCCGTGGCGGTGACCCGCCGCGAACGGCATCGCATCACCACCCTCCTCTGGTGTTGGATCCTCGCGATTGTCGGCTTCTTCTCGTTCTCGGCCGGCAAGCAGGACCTCTATATCTTTCCCATCGTCGCGGCCGTCGCGGCGCTCGGCGGGGCGGCGATCGCGCGCGGGATTGGCGATCCGCGGTGGCGCGGGTGGCTGCGCGGCACGGTGGTCGTCGCGGCGCTGCTGCTCGCGATCGCGGGCGGCGCGGTGCTGTGGCTGTTCGAGACGGCGGGCCGCGTCTACGCGCTGCACGGATCGCTCGTGGTCGGCGCGTGCGGGCTCGCGGGCGGCGCGATCGCGCTCGTCCTTGCGACAATGCGCAAGCCGGCCGCCGCGATCTGTGCGCTGCTGGCGGCCATGGTCGCGGTCGACTGGGCGTTCGTCGTCCGGGTGCTGCCGGATTTCGAGCGCTACAAGCCGGTGCCGGCGTTGAGTCACGTGCTCGAGCAGCGGCTCCAGCCCGGCGACGTGGTCGCGCACTACCAGGTGGCCCTGCCGAGCATGGTCTATTACCTGCGGCGCCACGTCGATCAATATTTCGAAGAACAGCCGTTCGTCGCCGCCATGCAATCGGAACGGCGCGTCTATGCCGTGCTCTCGGCAGACGACTACGCGGCGCTGCAGCCGGCGATCGGGGCGCGCACCTGCGTCATCGATCGGCGGCACACGTTCGACGTGAAGCTGCGCACGGTGCTCGCGCGGCAGCCGCTGCCCGAGCTGCTCCTCATCACGAACCGGTGCCGGTAACCCGCTACGTGACGCTCGCGTACGGCGATGCGCCGGGCGTGTACCGGCAGGCGGTGATGCTGCTGGTGTCGCTCGTGGCGCACGCCCCCGACCCCTACGACCTGGTGGTCGCGACCGATCGGCCCGAGTGCTTCGTCTGGTTCGGCACGCGCATCGAGATCGAGTATCTCGACCCGGCGCTCCTCGACGGATGGCGCGGGCCGCATCCCTTTTCGATGCGGCAGAAGCTCGCGCTGGCGCGCGCCGCGTGGCCTGACCACGGTGCCATGGCGCTGCTCGACGCCGACGTGCTCGCCCGCGTGCCGCTCGGTCCGTTCGTCGAGCGGCTGCATCACGGCCACCTCTTCATGCACAAGCACGAGTACGATCTCGGCCGCAGCGCCCGGCGCGGCAACCGCGCGCTGTGGGAGCAGCTGCGCGGACGCGAGTTCGCGGGCTGGACGGTGCGCGAAGGGGACGCGATGTGGAACTCCGGCGTGCTCGCCGCGCGCGCCGCCGATCGCGCCCTGTTCGACCAGGCGCTGCAGGTCTACGACGCGATGGCCGCCGCCGGCATCCGCCACTTCGCGACCGAACAGCTCGTCGAAGGGATCGTGCTCGGCCGTTCCGGCCGCCTCCATCCCGCCGATCCCTGGTTCACGCACTACTGGGGCAACAAGACCGGCTACGACGCCGAGATCGCGCGCCGGCTGGCCGACGCCTTCATCGAGGGCATGTCCGTGAAGGAGGCGGCGGCGCGCTACCGTCAGAGGCCGATCGAACTGCCGCCGGAACTGAGACCGACGAGAGTGGAGAAGATCGCGCGCTGGCTGGATCGAAGCTGACAGGTTGATCGGCGCAGGCCGGGTCTCTAAAGAGACCCGCTGACATTCCCCAGGCGGGTCTAAAGACCCGCCCTACACATGACTGGCGCGTCTAAAGACCCGCCCTACACATGACTGGCGGGTCTAAAGACCCGCCCTACACATGACTGGCGGGTCTAAAGACCCGCCCTACACATGACTGGCGGGTCTAAAGACCCGCCCTACAATGACTGGCGGGTCTAAAGAGCCGCCCTACAATGACTGGCGTACGCCGGGTCTAAAGACCTGCCCCGCAATGACCGGTGTAGGCCGGGTTTTCAGACCCGGCACGCTCAGGCAAGGGCCGCGCGCAGTTCCTCGGCGCTGATCGCGGCCGGCCCGAAGCGGCTGACCGCAATGCCCGCCGCGCGATTGGCGAGGCGCGCCGCGTCCTGCAGTGTTCCGGCCGCGCCGAGGCCGAGCGCGATGGCCGCGATGACGGTGTCTCCGGCGCCCGTCACGTCCGACACTTCGCGCGCTTCGGCGGGCAGGTCGAACTCGCCGTCCGGGCCCAGCAGCCACATTCCGTGTTCGCCGCGCGTGATGAGCACGCTGTCGCAGCGGGCGCGCTCGCGGAACCGGTGCGCCGCTTCGCGCGCGTCCTCGGCGCGGCGAATGCGCAGCAGCGTGACCGCTTCCGCCTCGTGGTGGTTCGGGGTGACGAGCGATGCGCCGCGGTAATAGTCGATGTGCGGCACCTTCGGATCGACGAGCGACGGAATGCCGCGGGCCCGTGCCGCGTCGATCGCGGCCTGCGCGACCCGCGCGGTCACCACGCCTTTCTGATAATCGGACACGAGCACCACGCCGGCGCGGCTGGCCGCGTCGCGCACCTTCGCGACCATCAGCTGTTCGAGCTCGCCCGAGATCTCGCCGTCGCACTCGTAATCGATGCGCGCCACCTGCTGGTTCCTCGTCGTCACGACGCGCAGCTTGCGCGTGGTGCAGCGCGCCGGGTCGGTCACGAGCGACGCCGTGTCGATGCCGACGCGCGTCAGTTCCGCGAGCAGGCGGGTCGCCGGCTCGTCGGAGCCGACCAGTCCCGCGATCGCCACCCGACCGCCGAGCGCGGCCACGTTGTGCGCGACGTTGGCGGCGCCGCCCAGGCGGTACTCCTCGTGATCGAAGCGCACCACCGGGACCGGCGCCTCGGGAGAGATCCGTTCGACGCCGCCGATGACGAAATGATCGAGCATCACGTCGCCCACGATCAGCACCGCGCAGCCGCGCGCGCGATCGAGCAGCGAGGCGAGATCAGCTGGCGCGTCGGGCATCGACGATGGGCAGGGCAGCGCGCGGCGCGCGCTCGGCGGCATACGGCAGCGTGACCAGGACGAGGAACAGCATCAGGAACTCGGAGTCGCCGAAATTGTATTCGAACAGCCCGGCCGCCAGCATCGCCGCAATCACCGCGATCCCCGCGTTCGACAGCGACGGATACGCGTCGTGCCGCCGGCGGATGAAGTCCCGGAGCAGCGACACGATGAACCACACCCAGACGGCGAGCGCCGGCAGCCCGCGCTCCGCGGCGATCTGCAGCGGCACGTTGTGCAGGTGCGGGTTCAACTGGTTGATCGCGGACTTGTCGCGGTACTGCGGATAGACCTGGATGATCATGTCCGGACCGACCCCGGTGAGCGGATCGTGCTCGATGATCCGCATGCCGGTCTTCATCATCGCGACCCGATCGACGTTCGAGGGATCCGTGAGCGAGAACGTCGAATACAGCCGCGCCGAGAGGTTCGGCGGCGCCGCCGCCAGGAACAGCCCGAACGCGACCGGCACCAGCGCGACCAGCCGGAAGTCGCGGAGCAGGAACAGCAGCCCGATCCCCACCGAGGCCCCGACCCACGCGCTGCGCGTGAACGTGAACGCCAGCGCCAGCACGAGCGCCGGCATCACCAGCGCGGCCCACTGCCGGTGATCCCTGGCAAACAGCAGCCGCGCGACCGCGGCGCACGTCACCAGCATCAGCAGCCCCGAGTACGTCATGTAGAGGCCGAGCGCTCCCTGCGGCCGCCGCCCCAGGTTGTCGTAGTTCAGAATCAGGTACTGAACGATCCCCCACGTCGCGCTGAGCGCCCCGATCGTGATGACGACGTCCACGGCGGTGAGACTCAGTTTGCCGGGAAGCAGCCGATAGATGATGGGCACGATCACCAGCAGCACGAGCTGCTTCGAGTCGACCAGGCTGACGTGCGGATCGATCGAGAAGACCGCGGCCACCAGCGTCGCCCCGGCGTAGGCGACGAGCGGCCAGAACATCTTCGGCACCGCGATGCGCTCGCGGTTCTTGATCACCAGCGCGAGCCAGAGCACCACGACGATGGTCAGCAGGATGTCGGCCGCGGCAATCGAGACCTGCATCGCGCCGGCAAAGGCGAGCACGCCGAGGCACGCGATCCGCTCGAGGCGATCCGTCGGCAGCACCCCCTCGTCCGCGGTGTCGGCGGGCAGCCGCAGGTCCGGCAGTCGAACGTCGGCGTCGGCGCTCAGCCGGACCGTCCCGTTGCCCGTGAGCCGAATGCGATCGCGGCTCATGCGAGGGCGCGCTCCGCGGCGGCAATCACCAGTTCCGGCGTCAACGTCGTCAGGCATCGGAAATCGCCGGGCGCGCAGGTGCGCTGGTCGCACGGACGGCATGCCAGCGCGGTCAGCTCCACCGCGAACGTCGGGACCGATGCCGTCCGGAACGGCGCCGATCGTTCCGCGAGCGTGGGACCGTAGATGCCGACAATCGGCGTCGACGTCGCCGCCGCGATATGCAGCGGACCGGTGTCGCCTCCGACGAACAGGCGGCCGAGACCGATCAGCGCGCGCAGTTCCTGCAGGTCGAATTCGCCCAGTTCGACGATGCGATGGCCGAGCGGGCCGAGACGCGCGGCGGCGGCGGCGGCGATGCGTGACGCGGCGTCGCGGTCGGACGGCCCGGAGCTGAGCACCAGCCGCCGCGATGGTCCCGCCTCCGCCAGTCTCGTGACGAGTTCCACGAAGAACGGCTCGGGCCAGCGGCGGAAGGGGTTCCCCGCGCTCACGTGCACGACGATGACGTCCGCCTCGTCGGGCACGCCGGCGCGCGCGAGC
>JABFWM010000093.1 GCA_013362195.1 Acidobacteriota bacterium | reverse complement strand
CGCCGGCCGGGTTCGACGCGGCGAGCGAGGCCATCGCGGCGGCGCGGATCGAGGCGCGAATCACCATCGCCGAGCCGTGGACGTTCGACTACGAGTCGGCGCGGCGGACGCTGCTCGCGCAGATGCGCGCGCAGACGCTGCACGGGTTCGGACTCGAGGACCGGCACGCCGGCATCTGCGCCGCCGGCGCGCTGGTGCAGTACCTCCGCGACACGCAGAAAGCCGATCTCGCGCACGTGCGCGATCTCTCGTTCCGCACCGGCGCCGACGGCATGCTCATCGATCCGACGACGCTCAGGAACCTCGAGGTGATCGAGGCGACCGATGGCGGCCGCGCCGGATCGCTGCTCCACGAAATCGACCGGACGATGACCCCGATGGCGGGCCGTCTGCTGCGGGCCTGGCTGCTGCGGCCGCTCACGGCGATCGAGCGCATCCAGGACCGCCTGGACGCCGTCGAAGACTTCGCGTTCCGCAGTACGGCGCGCGTGAAGCTGCGCGACACGCTGAAGACGGTGCACGACATCGAACGCCTGGTCGCGCGCGCGGCGCTGGGCACGGCAGGGCCGCGCGACCTGGTGTCGCTGCGGCAGTCGATCGCCGCCGTGCCGCGCGTCCGGCTGATCCTCGAGGAGTTCCAGTCGCCGCTGGTCAGGAGCCTGGTCGCGGAGTTGGACGATCTCGCCGACGTCCGCGACGAACTGGATCGGACGCTGATCGACGAGCCGCCGCTCGTCGCGCGCGACGGCGGCGTCGTCCGCGACGGCGTCGATCCGGAGCTCGATGATCTGCGCGGCATCAGCCGGTCGGGCAAGCAGCGCATTGCCGACATGGAGGACGCGGAACGCGCGCGGACCGGCATCTCGTCGCTCAAAATCCGCTACAACCGCGTCTTCGGCTACTACATCGAGGTGTCGAAATCGAACCTCGCCAGCGTCCCCGGCGACTACCACCGCAAGCAGACGATTGCGGGCGGCGAGCGGTTCATCACGCCCGGTCTGAAGGAGTACGAAGAGAAGGTGCTCGGCGCGGACGAGCGCATCGTCGAACGCGAGGTGGAGATCTTCGAGGCGCTGCGCGCGAAGGTGGCGGCGGAAGCGCCGCGGATCCAGGACACGGCGCGCGGCCTCGCGGCCCTCGACGTGCTCGCGGCGCTCGCCGACGCCGCCGCCATCCAGAACTACACCAAGCCCCTGATGCATGCCGGCGACGAGCTGATCGCGGCCGACGCACGTCATCCGGTCGTCGAACGGCACGTGCCGGATGCGTTCGTGCCGAACGACGTGACGCTGGACGCCGCCGACCACCAGGTGATCATCCTGACCGGCCCGAACATGGGCGGCAAATCCACCTACCTGCGGCAGTGCGCGCTGCTCTGCCTGATGGCGCAGGCGGGGTCGTTCGTGCCGGCGCGAAGCGCCAAGCTGCCGATTGTCGACCGCCTGTTCGCACGCGTCGGCGCGTCGGACAACATCGCGCGCGGACAGTCGACCTTCATGGTGGAGATGCAGGAAACAGCGAACATCCTGCACCTGGCGACGTCGCGCAGCCTCGTCATTCTCGACGAGATCGGCCGGGGCACGGCAACCTTCGACGGCCTGAGCCTCGCGTGGGCGGTCGCGGAACACCTGGCGACGAATCCCAAGGCGCGGCCGAAGACGATCTTCGCGACGCACTACCACGAACTGACCGACCTCGCCGACGCGCTGCCATCCGTCGCGAACTTCCACGTCGTCGTCCGCGAGTGGAACGACGATCTCGTGCTGCTGCGCAAGGTCGTGGCGGGCCGTGCGGATCGCAGCTACGGCATTCAGGTCGCGCGCCTGGCGGGCCTGCCACCCCCGGTGGTCGCGCGCGCGCGCGAGATCCTTTCCGGCCTGGAACGCGACGAGTTGTCACGCGGCGGGCGGCCGTCGTTGAGCGGGACGCCGCGCGACAGCCAGCAGCAGCTCGGACTGTTCCACGCCACCTTGGAGGACGATCCGATCCGCCGCCGCCTGCGCGACCTCGACGTCAATCAGCTCACCCCGCTGCAGGCGCTCGCACTGCTCGCGGAGCTGAAAGAGGAAGCCCGCGAGTGAAGGTCACGCCGCACGACAGCCACTGCTGGGCCCCGACGGGTCGTCGCGAAGAGCACGCAGCTACGAAGAGCACGAAACAAATCCCTACAAAAGAACATGCGTGCAAGGTGTTCTTCGTGTTGTTGCGATCTTCGTGATCCGTCGCTGGCCGTGGCTGCGTGAGGCGTGAGTACGATGAGCGCTCCTCGCACAGCCGCGCTGATCGCGTTGCTGCTCGCCTTCACCGCGCCGGTCTCCGCGAACACCCGCTACGACTGGCGGCTGCGCTTCCGCACGGTGCAAACGGCGCACTTCGACATCTATGCGCACCAGGGGGAAGCGGCGATGGCGCGCCGTCTCGCCGGCATCGCGGAACAGGTGCGCGCGAGATTCGAACCGGTGTTCGGCGTGCCGCGCGGCCGCGTGCGGGTGATCCTGGTCGATCAGACCGATCTGTCGAACGGCTTCGCGACACCGGTGCCCTACGACGTCATCGAGATCACTGCCGTCCCTCCGACCGGCGAGTCGCTCATTGGCAACACCACCGACTGGCTCGAACTGGTGTTCACGCACGAGTACACGCACATCCTGCACCTCGATCGCTCGCGCGGATGGCTCAACGGCCTGCGGCGGGTGTTCGGCCGCGTCCCGATCGTGTTTCCCAACGCGTTTCTCCCGATCTGGGCGATCGAAGGGCTGGCGACCTTCGAGGAGAGCCGCATGACCGGCGAAGGACGGATTCCCGCGGGCGACTTCCGCGCGATCGTCGACGTGGCCGCCGCGCGGCACCGGTTTCTCTCGATGGATCGCGCCGCCGGCGGGCTCGATCGCTGGCCGTCCGGCAATGCGGCCTACGCGTATGGCGGCTACTTTCATCGCTACCTCGCGGACCGGTTCGGCGCTGAGAAGATCGCGGCGCTCGCGGATGCGACGGCGGGCCGCGCGCCGTTCTTCGGCACTGGCGCGTTCCGCAGCGTGTTCGGCCAACCGGTCGGCACGCTGTGGGACGACTTCCGCCGCACGCGCGAATCGGCCGTACGCGCACGCGGCACCGACGCGGCGGCGACGCGGCTGACGGCGCATGGATTCAGCGTCACCGCGCCGCGGGTCGCCGGCGACGGCAGCATCTACTACGCGATCGCCAACGCCGACGGTTTTCCGGCATTGATGCGCCTCGCGCCCGGCGGCACGCCCCGGCGCGTCGCGTGGCGGTTCCTCGGCAACACCACCACGCTCGGAGCCGGCTGGGTCGTCTTCGATCAACTCGAGCGGGCACGGAGCGTGGCGCTGTTCTCGGATCTCTATGCGCTCGACGTGTCGACCGGCCGGGTCCACCGATTGACGCGGCAGGCGCGGGCCGCGGATCCCGATCTCTCGCCTGACGGACGGCGCATCGCCTGCACGGTGCAGACGGTGGGCGGACGCGCGATTGCCGTCATGAGTTTCGACCCCGCACGTCCGGCCACGCCGCGGATGCTGGTCTCCGAGAACGATGCCGATTACTCGCACCCGCGATGGTCGCCGGACGGGCGCTGGCTGATCGCAGAGCGCCGCGTGCGCGGACGCGGCTTCGATCTGGTCCTGATCGACGTCGCGACCCGGCAGATCCGTCCGATGCTCACGCGTGCCGACGCGCGGCTGGTGACGCCGTCCTGGAGTCCCGACGGGACTTTCATCCTGTTCGCGGCCGATGTGGGCGAGGATCCGTTCGACGTCTACACGGTCGACGTCGCCACCGGTGCGGTGTCCCGTGTCACCGAAAGCCTGGGCGGCGCGCAGTCGCCGGAGCTGTCGGCCGACGGAAGGTCGCTCGTTTATGTGGGCTACACGCCCGACGGATACGACCTGTTTTCCATCCCGTTCGACCGCGCGTCAGCGTTGCCCGTTCCTGGTTTCACTCGCTCGCCTGCGGCGACCGGGAATTCGCCGCGTGCGATGCAGGACTCGGGCCTCGCGAATGAGGACGCCGGCGCGGCGACGGACGACTCCGGACTTACTGCCTACCGCCCGTGGCGCACGCTGGTTCCGACGTACTGGACGCCGATTGTCGAATCCGACGCCGGCGAGTGGCTCGCGGGCGCCGGCACGGCGATGAGCGATTCGCTCGGCCGCCACGCCTACGCAGCGGACGCGGCCTGGACCTCGACCCGCGCCCGTCCGGACTGGAACGTGTCTTACGTTTACGACCGATGGGCGCCGACCTTGTTCGCGAGCTACGAGGACGATACGGATCCGTTCCGCGGCGGCACGATCCGATCCCGCGAGCTGACGGCGGGCGCGCTGCTGCCGTTCCGCCGCATCCGCCGGACCGAGACGCTGTTCGGCGCATTCGCAGCCGGCACCGATACCTTGCGGTGCGCGGAGCCCTGCACGCTGGTCTCCGAACAGCGGCGGCGATCGCTGCGCGCCGGATGGATGCACGACAGCCGCCGGGCGTTCGGCTTCTCGATCGGGGCGGAGGAAGGATTTCAGAACGACACCGCCGCCGAGGCGGCGCGCGCCGCCTTCGGGTCCGCCGCGGACGCGACCGCCGCGATTGTCGACGTGCGCGGCTTCCACCGCGTCAACCGCTCGCACGCCGTCCTTGCGGGCCGGGCCGCGTTCGCCGGAGCGTGGGGTGACGCGCGCGCCCGCCGGCGCTTCTCTGCCGGCGGCAGCGGACCGACGAACGCGGCGTTCGATTTCGGCCGCGACACCATCGGCCTGCTGCGCGGCATTGCGGCGGACGATCGCGTCGGCGCGCGCGCGGCCGTGGCCAATCTCGATCTGCGCGTCCCGCTGGCGCGTCCGCAGCGCGGCATCGGCAACTGGCCGATCTTCTTCCGTACGATTCATGCGGCGGCATTCGCCGACGCGGGCCAGGCGTGGAACGGCGCCGTTCGCGCGCGTGACATCGTCACCGCCGTCGGCGGCGAGCTCTCGCTGGATCTCGTCGTCGGCCATGGCCTGCCGATCACGGTCACGGGCGGCGCGGCGTGGACGCGCGATCCGAACCGCGACGCGTCGCAGGCGGCGGTCTTCGCCCGCATCGGTCGCGCGTTCTAGCGGCCCGTCCACTTCGACCGCGACGGCGCGGGTGCACGGCGCGCCGCGACGATCACCACCGTGCCGGTGTGTCCTCGTGGTCTTCGTTGCGTCGCGATCTTCGTGATGAGCCATTGGCCGCGATCGTGAATGCCGCCGCGACTTCATTCATGGCAGAATATTCGCGGATGAAAACGAAGTCGCGTTTTCTTCGCACGCCGGTGGAGCCGTTCACCATCGAAGCGGGCGCGGCAGCCGACGACGTGCTGGCGCGGATGGAGCGCATCTCGTTTCAAGGGCGCAATCTCGCGACCGCGCGGCGCATCTGGGAGAAGATGCTTGGCGACGACTGCACGATCTTTCTCGGCCTCGCGGGCGCGCTCAGCGCCGGCGGCCTGCGGCTGATCGTCGCGCACCTCATCGCGCACCGCTACATCGATTGCCTGGTCTCGACCGGCGCCAATCTCTATCACGATCTGCACGAGACACGCGGGCGGCGGCACTACATCGGCTCGCCGCGCGAAGACGATGCGGCGCTCCAGGCGGAGCACATCGATCGGGTCTACGACACCTACGCGAAAGAGGACGAGTTCGTCGACAACGACGAGTGGATCGCCGCGTTCGTCCTCACGCTCGAGCGCCGGCCCTATCCGACGCGCGAGCTGCTCTACCGGCTCGGCGAGTACCTGTGGCAGGAAACGCGGCAGGACGGCATCCTCACCGCCGCCTATCGCGCGGGTGTGCCGATCTTCTGCCCGGCCATCGCCGATTCATCGATCGGCATGGGCGTGTCGCAGGCGCGGCATCGCGACGCGCGCGCCGGCCACGTCGACGTCATCGGCGACATCATCGAATCGGCCAACCTCGTCATCCGCCGCCCGCGCACCGCGTCGATCGTGTTCGGCGGCGGCACCCCCAAGAATTTCATCAATCAAGCGAGCGTGCAGGCGGAGTTCTACGACGACCGCGTCGGCGGGCACCGCTACGCCGTGCAGATCGTCACCGACGTGCCGCACTTCGGCGGAGCGTCCGGCTCGAGCCTCGAGGAGGCGCAGAGCTGGGGCAAGCTCGCGACCGACGCGGAACAGGTGACGGTGCACGCCGACGCGACCGTCGCGGTGCCGCTGCTCGTCAGCGCGCTGGCGACGAGCGCGCGGGACACGCTCGCCGGCCGGAAGCCGCTGCGCTTCGATCTCTCCGGCCCGGTCATGGCGGTCGAGGGCCGTCCCTTTCCCGAGGCGCGCTTCGAGGCACGCACGTAATGGAGTTTCCGTTTCACTACGATCACGGCAGCCCGCTCGCGTTCGGCGGCACCGTGCCCCATCCCCGCTCGTTCGACGATTCCCGTATCGTCGTCCTGCCGATCCCGGTCGACCGCACGACGTCCTACGTCAGCGGCACGCGCAACGGGCCGCACGAGATCCTGCAGGCGTCGTCTCACATGGAATTGTGGGACGAGGAGGTCCAGGCCGACATTCACGGCATCGGCATTTTCACCCTCCCCGAGATGGAGCTGCCCTTCGGTGAGATGCAGCCGCTCGTCGACGAGATCGAACGCGTCGCCTACGAAGTGATCGCGCGCGACAAGTTCCTGGTGTCGCTCGGCGGCGAGCACTCGATTACCCCGCCGCTGGTCTCGGCGGCGGCGCGCCGCCACCCGCAGCTGTCCGTGCTGCAGATCGACGCGCACGCCGACATGCGCGACAGCTACATGGGGACGATGCACAACCACGCGTGCGCGATGCGGCGCTGCATCGAGTACGCATCGGTCACGCAGGTCGGGATCCGCAGCCTGTCGACGGAAGAGGCCGAGGTGCTGCCGAAGCTCGGGTCCAAGGTGTTCTATGACCACGCGATGCGCCGCGATCCGCAGTGGATCGACCGCGTGGTCGAGACGCTGGGCAACGAGGTTTACATCACGATCGATGTGGACGGCATGGATCCGGCGATCATGCCGGCGACCGGGACGCCCGAACCGGGCGGCTTGAGTTGGCCCGAGATCACCGCCTTGCTGCGGGCGACCGCGGAGCGACGGCACGTCGTCGCGGCGGACGTCGTCGAGCTGAGCCCGATTCCCGGCATGATCGCGCCCAGCTTCCTGTGCGCGAAGCTGATATACAAGCTGCTCACCTACTGTTTCGCGTCCCACGAGGGCGTCCGCCGGATGTAAGCGTTCGAGGCGCGAGGGTCAGGGGCCGCGATCGGCAGAAGCGTTCGGATCTCGACCGCCCGGACGCCTTCACGCCGGTCGGGATCCGGCACGTGTGAATTTTCTATCCTCGCCTGGTGTATACCAGCTATACTGCCGCCCGTGCCTCCGGCGGATCTCCTGACAAAGGCCACTGAAACGCTGCAGCGCGGCCAGGGCGCGGATGCGGCCATGCTGCTCGTGCGCGCGATGAAGCAGCCGCCCGCCTCGCGCGACGAAGCGCTGCAGATGCGGTGCGCGCTCACCGAAGCGTGGCTGCTGCAGGACGATCTCCGTCAGGCCACGGATGCCCTGGGTCCGCCCCCAGACGACCGCGAACGACTCCACCCTGCGCGGCTCTCTGAGCTCTGGCGCCTGCACGGCCGCCTCGCGATTGCACGCGGAGAGCCGTCGCGAGGGATTGCGTTCCTCGCCCGCGCCCTCAAACAGGCGGAGCGGGCGCACGACTCTCGCGCGATCGGCCTCGCGCACTACGAGCTCGGCCTGTGCTACCGCCAGGTCGGCGACAGCACGATCGTCCGCGACCATGTGGCCCAGGCCGCTTCGGCGCTCCACGCCGCCGGTGATCTCCGGCACCTGGCGCTCGTGCACTCCCTGTCGGGTGTGACCTTCGCGCAGGACGGCCGCCTCGACGAAGCAATGGCGGCGCTGCGGCATGCCGAGCGTCTCGCGTTCATGGTCCAGGCCAACGATGTCGTCGCGACCGTGTGCGGCAATCAGGCGAACGTCGCGATGATGCAGCACCGGCACGATCAGGCGCTGGCGCTGGCCGAACGCAGCGTCGAGCTGCAGGAGCAATCCGGCACGCCGCACGGCCTCGGGATCGCGCTCGCCTCGCTCGGCCAAATCAGCGTCCGGCTGGGCAATCTCAAACGCGCCGAACAGGCGCTCAACCGCGCCCTCGACGTCCGCAGCCCGCTGCAATTCATGCGCGAGACGACCGGGGGCGTCTTCGACACGCTTGCGCAGATCCACCTGATTCGCGGCAATCACGAGGACGCCAGCCGCTCCCTGCAGCGTTCACGCGAGGCATATGGCGAGCACGGCGCACAGGCCACGCGGTGGTACCAATGGTCCGTCCGTGTCCTCGAGGCGCGCGTCGCGCTGCGCCAGGGCGAAACGGCGAAGGCGCTGGCGACGGCCGACGACGTCGCGCACGCTGACGACGCACCGCCCGCCTACGCGCTGCAGGCGGAGCTGATTGGCGTCGAGGCGCTGCTGGCTACCGGGGACCAGACGGCAGCGGAAGACCGGCTGGCGCTGGTCGGATCCCGCCTGCAGCCGTCCGGCATGAGCAGCATCTGGGGGGAGTTTCTGCGGCTGCGCGGCCGTGTGCATGCGCGCGCCGGACGTTCGACCGAGGCGTACCACGACTTCGGCCAGAGCGTCAGCGTGTTCGACCTGCTCGGCGAACGCTATCAGGCCGCGCTCAGCTATCTCGAACTCGGTCGTCTGGCCGGAGCCGCGGGCGCGCGGTCGCGGGCGACGCGCTACCTGTCAGACGCGATCTCGATTTTCGACTCGCTGGATGCGCGCCCCGATCTCGCCGAGGCGCGGACCGCCCTGGAACGCATTCCCTCGGTGGCGACGGGCGGGTTCGTCGGTGTCCAGATGGACGGCGACGATGCGCTGGTCCGGCGGATCGTGGACGCCGCGGTGACCCCGGCGCTGCTGGCGAAAGAGGGCACGACCGCGGTCCTCGAGGCGTGCGACGGGATCGCGTCGGTCATCTACACGCATGCCGGGCGCGACGTGAGGGTCGTCTCGTCCGCAGGATGCGATCCCGAAGGCGCGCGGGCGATCGCGATTTCCGCGGCGCGGACCGCGCCGACGAGCGGCGCCCCGCTGCTCATCGAGCCGATCGGCCGCGACGGCGAGGTCCCCCGCTTTGCGGTCGTGTCCGGGCTGCGTCCGTTCAGCCCGCCGATGGTCCAGCGCTTCCGGACGCTCTGCACCGTGCTGCGCCAGGGGTTCGAGCTGTGCGCGGCGCGCGAACGGCCGAACGAGCCGCTCGCGGCAGCCATGGAGCGTCAGCTCGAGCCGCTGCTGCCCGGGTTCGTGTGCGCAAGCGCGGCGATGCAGCGCGTGGCCGAACAGATCCAGCGCCTGCAGGGCAACGATCTCACGGTGCTCATCACCGGCGAAAGCGGCACGGGCAAGGACGTCGTGGCGCGTGCGATTCACGCGGGATCGCCGCGCCGGGAGGCGATGTTCCTCCCCTACAACTGCACGAGCGCGACGCGCGAGCTCGCCGACAGCCAGTTGTTCGGACACCGCCGCGGCAGCTTCACCGGCGCGCTGGCGGATCAGCCCGGCGTGGTGCGGACCGCCGTCGGGGGCACGCTGTTCCTCGACGAGGTCGGCGACCTGCCGCTCGATATCCAGCCCAAGCTGCTGCGCTTTCTGGAACAGGGCGAGGTGCTTCCGGTCGGCGAGACGCGGCCGATTCGCGTCGATGTGCGGGTCGTCGCGGCGACGAACGCGGACCTGGAGCAGCGCGTGGCCGAAAATACGTTCCGCGAGGATCTGTTCTATCGCCTGAGCGTCATCCGCATTCACGTGCCGCCGCTGCGGGAACGGCGCGAGGAAATTCCGCATCTCAGCACGTTCTTCCTCCGCGAAGCCAGCGATCGGCTGGGCAAGCCGGGGGTGCGTCTCAGTCAGGAGACCCTCGACCTGTTCGACGCATTCAGCTGGCCCGGCAACGTGCGGCAGCTGCGCAACGAGGTGCAGCGCGCGGTCGCGATGGCGCCCAACGCCGGCGTGATCACGCCGGACCTGCTCTCGCCGGTGTTCGGCGGCGCCGACAGCGCGCCGGTGCCCCGCGGACGGGCGCGCAGCGTGACGCTCGCCGCGGCGGTCGAACGCCTCGAGCGCGAGATGATTGAGAGCGCGCTCCAGCGCGCATCCGGCAACATCTCGCAAACGGCGCGGACCCTCGGCCTGACCCGGCGCGGCCTCTACCTCAAAATCGATCGCCTCGGGATCGAAACGCGGATACCGGGTATGCAGTAGCCGGTCCGTTTGGATAGTGTGTATCCAATACTCGCGGCCCGGCGTCCACCCGCATTCGCAACCCATCCCTAGCATTCACACCATTTAGCAGCGATCTGGCGGATCCCGTCCAAGTGCGGCTCGCGACTTGATATGTCTTCCGGCATCTGCGATCGAGAGGACATATCACTATGGAACAGCGTTTACGGCTCGTTCAGGGTGGTCAGCAACTCCGGGAAGACAAGCGCACCTCTGAGCGGCGACCGCTCGCCGTTCCAGGCCAGATCGTGTGGAAGGATGCGAAGGGCACGACGCGCATGGCGTCGGTGGTCACCCGCGACGTCAGCGAGCACGGCGTCGCGGTCGAGTGCCTGAGCGGCGCCGCGATTCCTCTCTACCGGCTGGTCTACTTCCAGATCGATCGCGAAGCCCGCAACCGCCCCGATCTTCCGGCCGCGCTGCGCAAAGCGAACGTGCTTTCGGCGGTGTTCCGCGTCGGCACGTGCAGCGCCGCGACGGGCGCCCCTGCCGAATACGCGCTGCGCCTGCTCGTCGAACCAGTCAGTGCCGCGCAGCCCGCCCCGGCGACCGACGTCACCACCTGGAGCGCGCGGGAGCACACGAGGACGGCGTGAGCGTCCCCGCGGCATTCCTGACCGCTTCGGGGCTCGTGCGCCTCGCCTGGGACGGCCGGTATTCGCGCCCTGACGGCTCACGCCAGCCTGGCGGGCGGCTGATGCGAATCGAACGGTGGGATCAGCGGCTCGACGGCGTGTTCACGCCGCTCGCGCTCCAGCAGAAACTCGATGCCCTTGGATATGTCGTATCCACCTGCGATTGGGCCGCGGGTACGGTGATTCCCGAGGATGTGCAGGAGCACGAGCGGGTCGGCGCCGTCGCCGCCGGCTTATTGAAGTTCACCGTGGACGGGGAGTCCGCGATCCTGATCGCGGGGGACATCGTGTTCGTTCCTCGCGGCGCCGTGCGGCGCATCGAAGTCGTCGGCGCCGCGCCGGCCCAGTGCCTCGACGCCGTGTATCACGACGACGATCCGCGAAGGTAGGTCCCCCGACGCCCCGCACGCAAGGGACGGAGCTGCCACTTCGTCCCTTCTACGTCCAGCCCGCGGCCGGGGCCGTTCATTCCGCACGCCGCTCCTTACGACTTCTTCAATTCGCCCAGCTTTTCCTTCGCTTCCGCGGCGTAGAGCGACTGCGGGAACTCGTTGACGATCCGCGTGAAGGCGCGCGTCGCTTCCTCGTTCTTTCCCGCCTGCATCGCGGCGCGTCCGAGCTGCATCAATACGCCGTCGAGCGGGAGCTGCGACTGCGTATCGGTGGACAGCTCCTTGTAGGTCGTGATCGCCGCATCGTACTTGCCCTGCGCCATCTGCGCGTCGGCGAGTCCGAGCCGCGCCGTGCGGCTGTAGATGCTGCTCCGCCCGGCCTTGGCAACCACTTCCTGATAGCGCTGCTCCGCTTCGGCGTAGC
>JABFWM010000500.1 GCA_013362195.1 Acidobacteriota bacterium | reverse complement strand
GATCACCCCCATTGAAGTCGTCCACGCGGTGCTCGATCGCGCGGAGCAGCATGTTCAGGACGTCGGGCGGGGACGGCGCGCGTTTCCGTTCAATCAGGTGCGGGTGCACCTGGTGGCGGCGGCGAAGGACAAGGAAGCCCGCGGCCGGCTCGCCGCGGTGCTCGACGGCCCGCCCTCGCTCGCCGAGCGCCTCGTCGAGCGGCTGCGCAGCGCCGGCTGTTCCGCCGCGGACCTCGAGACGGAGATTGTCTTCGCGCGCGCGTCCGGCCCCGACTGGATCTCGCGCGAATACCACGTGGAGTTCGAGCGTGTGGCAAGGGCGGCGGCGCCCGCGCCAGCCGTCGACGCGGAGCCCGCGCCGGCGTCGTGCGTGCCGATTCGTCTGACCGTCGTCAAGGGCACGGCCGATCAGCGCGCGTACGTGTTCAAGGGCGGGCGGATCGATATCGGCCGGCGCGCGGAGGTATTCGACCAGCGGCAGCGCCTCGTGCGCACCAATCACATCGCCTTTCAGGACGAGGCCGGCGACAACGACACGGTGTCGCGCCGTCACGCGCACATCGAGTACGACGAGGCGCGCGGCAGGTATCGCGTGTGGGACGATCACAGCGTTCACGGGACGAACATCATCCGCAACGGGCGCACCGTACGGGTCCCGGCCGGCGCGCGCGGGACACGGCTCGAAGCGGGCGACGAGATCGTCCTCGGCGCGGCCCGCCTGAAGGTCCAGTTTACGGCCGCTCCGCCGGTGCGATAGGATCTCGCGCTTCGATGAGAGGCGCATGGCTCGGGACGCTCGTTGCCGCGGCGATCCTGCTGCACTCGGCATGCGCGGCGGTACCCCGCCTCAGCGCGAACTGGCGCCTCTGGTCGCGGCTGCAGCAGGCGCAGCGTCCCGCACCCGACGTCACCTGGGATCGCTACTACGCCGACCTGATTCCATACCTCCCGGCAGACCGGAGCGTCGGCCTCGTGCAAGGCGCGCGTGCCGGCTCGCCGGCGCAGGAACGGGAGTACTACTTCCTTCAATACGCGCTGGCGCCGCGTCTCATCGAGCCCGGAGCCGCCGAATTCGTCATCGTTTCGCCGCCGTCAATCGCCGCGACCCTGCCGGACGCGTCTGCGTACGTGCCGGTCAGGACGTTCGACACCGACTTCGCGCTGATGCGACGGGCGCGTCCGTGATCGGCGCGCTGGTCGGCATCGGACTGCCGGCGATGGCCGCCTGGATTGCGGCGCGCCGCCTGTCACCGGCGCGGGTGGTGCGCGGGGAGGATCTCGCGGTGACGCTCGCGATCGCATTCGGCCTCGCCTCGGTGGTGTGGCCGGGCCTGCTGCTCCTTGGCGCGACGTCACGGGCGGTGGTCCTGACCGGCGACGTAATCGTGTGGGTCGCGATCATCTCGGCGCTGACGCTGTCGCGCCGCGCCGGCGGCGAACGCGCGCGTCAGCCGCCCACGGCAACGCCGGCGAGCGCTCCGCATCCGCAGTGGCGCGCCACGGCGGCGGTGCTGATCCTGCTGCCGATCGCCGCGCTGGCCATCGCGTCCTTCGCCGCGTCGTCCGCGGTCGCGCCGCACGGCGAATGGGACGCGTGGGCGCAGTGGAACCTGCGCGCGCGTTTCTTCTTCCGCGGCGTCACCGGGCCGTGGCGCCAGGCGTTCGCGCCCGTCCTCGCGTGGTCGCATCCGGACTATCCACCGCTGGTATCTGCCTCGATCGCGCGCGCGTGGCTCTACGCGGGCAGCGAGAGCGTGGTCGCGCCGATCCTGTTTGCGGCGGGCAGTGCGGCAACCATCGTGATCGCCGCGGCCGCGTCGGTCGGCCGGGTGCACGGCGCCGGGCGCGCGTGCCTGACCGCTGCCGCGATCCTGGCGTGCCCCTCGTTCGTGCGCTATGCACCCGCGCAGTGCGCGGACGTGCCGCTCGCCGCGTTCATGCTGCTCGCGTTCATCGCCGCCGGCCAGGCGGCCCACTCGCCGGACGCGCGATGGTGGTGGGGGACGGCGGGCATGTCCGCGGCGCTGGCCGCCTGGACGAAGAACGAAGGGGCGGCGTTTTTCGTGGTCTTCACGCTCGCCGCGATCGTCGCGATGCTGCGGTCAGGCGGTTTCGCGGCGCTGCGCGTGCTGGCGCCGTTCGCGCTGGGCGCGGCGCCGGTGCTGGTTGCGTTGCTGGTGTTCAAGCGCGTGCTTGCGCCGCCCAGTTACTTCGTCGCCGAGCAGTCGCTCGCCGGGGCGGCCGCGAACCTGTTCACCGCCGCCCGCCTACACGCGGTGGCCACGGCAATGGCGCGAGAGCTCTGGTTCAGCGGCGCGACCGTCGTCGGCGTGGTGCCGGCGATGGCGCTGATCGTGGGCACGCGCGGGATGGCGCGGCCAGCCGACGCGGGGGCCCGCGCCGCCTGGCCGGTGATGGCGGCGATGATCGTGGCGTATATGGCCGCGTATCTGGTCAGCCCGAAGGATCTCGGGTGGCAGCTCGCGACCTCGCTCGATCGCGTGGTGATGCAGATGGTGCCGACGATCGTGTGGGCGGCGATGATGATCGCCCGTTGAGGGTTGAAAAGCCCGCCATCCACACGTGACGGCGCGTCAACGCGCGTCCTACACTGCGACTTCGACGTCCTTCGCGACCAGGCCGAGCTCCTTCCGCACCTTTTCTTCGATCGACTTGAAGATCGGCGGGTTGTCCCTGAGGAACTGCTTCACGTTCTCGCGTCCCTGACCGAGACGTTCGCCCGCGAAGGCGAACCAGGTGCCGCTCTTCTCGACAATCTTCCGATCGACGGCGAGATCGAGGAGGTCGCCCTCGCGCGAAATTCCTTCGCCATACATGACGTCGAACTCCGCCTCGCGGAACGGCGGCGCGACCTTGTTCTTCACGATCTTCACGCGCGTGCGCCCGCCGACGACGGTGTCGCCGTCCTTGATTGCGCCGATACGGCGGATGTCGACGCGGACCGACGCATAGAACTTCAGCGCCCGCCCACCCGTGGTCGTTTCCGGATTGCCGAACATCACGCCAATCTTCTCGCGCAGCTGATTGATGAAGATGAGGCAGGTCTTCGACTTCGAGACGATGCCGGTGAGCTTGCGCAGCGCCTGCGACATCAGGCGCGCCTGCAGGCCCATTTGCGCTTCGCCCATCTCGCCTTCGATTTCCGCGCGCGGGACGAGCGCGGCGACCGAGTCGACCACGACGACGTCCACCCCGCCGGAGCGCACCAGCACTTCCACGATCTCGAGCGCCTGTTCGCCGTTGTCGGGCTGCGAGACGAGCAGGTTGTCGAGGTCGACGCCCAGCTTGCGCGCGTACTGCGCATCGAGCGCATGCTCGGCGTCGACGAACGCCGCCATGCCGCCGTTTTTCTGCGCTTCGGCAATCACCTGCAGCGCGAGTGTGGTCTTGCCGGACGACTCCGGCCCGAAGATCTCGATCACGCGGCCGCGGGGCATGCCGCCGATGCCGAGCGCGTAGTCGAGACTGACGGCGCCGGTCGAAATCGCGGGAATCTGCGCGACGACGTCCTTCTGGCCGAGGCGCATGATGGAACCCTTGCCGAACTGCTTCTCGATCTGGCCCACGGCCAGCTCGATGGCCTTCAAGCGCTCGCGGTCGTTACGGTCGTCTGCCATGTGGCTCCTTGCATCGGGGGTGCGGGGTCCGGATGGCGGAATGCGTCCGGACATCACCCGCACAACGTAGGGTCTCAGCTCTCCGTCGGTCGTCGCATTCTAGAATCCGCACGGCGGAGGTGTCAAGCGAAAACGCGATCGCGATGGTCGCATAGCTACCGCTCCTGCAGCAAGTTGCGGGGACAGCCGACTTTCGCCTGCCGTGCAAAAGCGTGCAGATTCCGCAGCCCCGCCGCGGCGTGTCCGTGGCATGTTCTGCATCGTACGGCACCGGGATGACAGACCGGGTCACGTAGCATTGCGGGATGCCGTCGCCGGTGGGACACGCGCTGGGTGGAGTGACCGCGGGATGGACCCTCGCGCCGTCGCGGTCCGTGAAGACGGTCGGGTGGCTTGCGGCGGTCGGCGCGGCCGCCGATCTGGACCTGGTGATCGGCGCCCACCGTGGCCCGACGCATAGCATCGGCGCGGCGGCGCTCACCTTTTTACTGGTGTGGATGTGGACGCGGAACCTGCGGTGGGCGCTCGCCGCAGCCGCGGCGTGGGGGTCGCACGTGCTGCTCGACTGGCTCGGCACGGACACCAGCGCGCCGGTGGGGGAGATGGCGCTGTGGCCCTACAGCCGCGGCTATTTCGAATCGCGCCTGCACCTCTTTCCCGCGATCTCGCGCCGCTACTGGCTGCCGGAATTCTGGGTCGCCAACCTGAAGGCGCTGGCGATCGAACTGGTCATCCTCGGGCCGATGACGTGGGCCGTCATCCGGACGAGCGGATTACGGAAGACGTCGAGACCAGGAGGCCGTCGAGCGTGAAAGCCCGGGACCTCCTGGTCTGCTGATGCCTGTCGCCCCGCGATGAGGAGCGCGCGAGGTCTTACTTCCGCTTCAGCAGGACGTCCATCCCCGCCTTGTCGACGGCGCGGACCACCGCTTCCTCCGGCGTGATCTGCCCTTTCTTCACCAGCTCGCTGAGCGCGTCGTTCAGCGTGACCATGCCCTGCGCGCGCCCGACCTGCATCATCGAGTTGATCTGGAACGTCTTGCCCTCGCGAATCAGGTTGCTGATCGCGCCGTTGACGAGCAGCACTTCGAGCGCGGCGACGCGGCCGCCGCCGACCTTCTTGCACAACGTCTGCGCGATCACCCCGCGCAGCGATTCCGAGAGCATCACCCGGATCTGCGCCTGCCGGTCCGCGGGGAACTGATCGATCACGCGATCGACCGTCGACGCGGCCGTCGTGGTGTGCAACGTGCCGAACACGAGGTGCCCGGTCTCGGCCGTCTCGATCGCGATGGCGATCGTCTCGAGGTCGCGCAGCTCGCCGACCAGGATGACGTCCGGGTCCTCGCGCAGCGCCGCGCGCAGCGCGTCCTTGAAGGAGCGCGTATGGTTGTGCACTTCGCGCTGGTTGACCAGGCACTTCTCGTTGCGGTGCACGAACTCGATCGGATCCTCGATCGTGATGATGTGGTCGGCGCGGCTGCGGTTGATGTAGTCGATCATCGCGCACAGCGTCGTCGACTTTCCCGAGCCGGTGGGTCCGGTGACGAGCACGAGCCCCTTCTTCAACTCGCACAGGCCGAGCACGTGCTGCGACAGGCCGAGCGTCTCGGCGCTGAGGATTTTCGAGGGGATCACGCGAAACACGGCGCCGACGCCGTTGCGATCCAGGAACACGTTGGCGCGGAAGCGCGCGAGGCCCGCGATCTCGTAGGCGAAGTCGGTGTCGTGGCGCGCCTCGAACTCCTGCCGGTTCGCGTCCGGCATGATCTCGGTGAGCAGCCGCATCAGCATGTCGGTGGTGAGCGGTCCGGCGTTGTCCACCAGGCGCTGCATCTCGCCGTCGCGCCGCACCAGCGGCGGCGCCCCTGACGAGAGGTGCAGGTCGGAGGCCTTCAACTCGCACATCCGCCGGAACAACTGATCGATCATCGGCGCGGGCGCCACCGGGCTGCCGGCGTCGATGTCGACGAGAGGGGCCGCCGGAGCGGCGGACGGAGTCGGAGCGGTCGTGAACTGGTCGGGCAGGGACGTCAGCATCGTGCGCCCGCTCAGTTCAAGGACTGTGCCCGCGCCGGCGCGCTCGAATGCCGACGGATTTTCGCGCGATTTTGCGAGACAATGCGCGGTCTGCGCGCCCGCCGCACGGCGGGCGCACGCCGCGCACACGTTCAAAAAAGGAACACTTTAATACGAGTAGAACCCTCGGCCGCTCTTGCGACCGAAGTGTCCGGCAGCGACCATGCGGCGGAGCAGCGGGCAGGGACGATACTTCGGATCGCCAAGCCCCTGATGCAGGACGTCGAGGATCGCCAGGCAGACGTCGAGGCCGATGAAGTCGGCGAGCGTGAGCGGCCCCATCGGATGGTTCATCCCGAGCTTCATCACGGTGTCGATCGCCTCCGGCGTGCCGACGCCTTCCATCACCGCGTAGATCGCCTCGTTGATCATCGGCATCAGGATGCGGTTCGCGATGAAGCCGGGATAATCGGCGGCCTCGACCGCGGTCTTGCCAAGCTGCATGCACAGGTTCGTTGCCGTGAGCATCGATTCGGCGGACGTCGCCTGGCCGCGAATCAGCTCCACCAGCGACATCAGCGGCACCGGATTCATGAAGTGCATGCCGAGCACGCGATCGGGGCGCGCCGTCGCGGCCCCGAGCACGGTGATCGAGATCGACGAGGTGTTCGACGCGAGGATCACGTGCGGCCTCGTGATCGCGTCGAGCCGCGTGAACACGCCGGCCTTCGCCTCGGCCTGCTCGGCGATCGCCTCGATGACGTAATCGACGTCGGCGAGCTCGTCGAGGTTCGTGCCGATCGACAGATGCGCCAGCGCGGCCTCGCGATCCGCGGCGGTGAGCCGGCCCTTCTCGACGAACTTCGTCAGGCTCTTCTCGATGGTGCCGCGCGCGCGCTCGAGGGCGGCCGGCACGGCATCGATCAGGCGCACGACAAATCCGGCCTGCGCGAAGACCTGGGCGATGCCGTTGCCCATCGTGCCCGCCCCGACGACGCCGATGCGTTGAATCATAGGAAACCGTGAATCTTCCGCCTGAAGGCGGACGCGACACGCGCTCCGTTGCGAGCGCCGCCCTTCCGCCTGAAGGCGGACGCGACACGCGCTCGGTTGCGAGCGACGCCCTTCCGGCTGAAGGCGGACGCTACAGGCGCTCGACCGCGAGGGCGACGCCGTTGCCGCCGCCGAGGCACAGCGACGCGATGCCACGCGTCAGGTTGCGCCGCTTCAGCGCATACAACAGCGTCGTCAGCACACGCGCGCCGCTCGCGCCAATCGGATGGCCGAGGGCGACCGCGCCGCCATGAACGTTGACCTTCGCGGGATCGATCCCCAGCTCGCGAAGGACGGCGACCGCCTGCACCGAGAACGCCTCGTTGATCTCGAACAGATCGACATCGGCGAGCGTCCACCCGACTTTGTCTGCCACCTTGCGAATCGATTCCACCGGGGTCATCAGGACCAGCTTCGGCGGAAGGCCGCTCGTGGCCTGCCCGACGATGCGCGCCATCGGCGCCCGGCCGAGCGCCTGCGCCTTCTCGCGGCTCGCCACGACGAGTGCGGCGGCGCCATCGTTCACCCCGGGCGCGTTGCCCGCGGTGACGCTGCCGTCCGTCTTGAAGATCGGCTTCAGCGCGGCAAGCGCCTCGACGGTCGTGTCCTCGCGGATCGGCTCGTCGCGGTCGAAGGTCACGGCGGCGCCCTTCTTCGGTGAAATCTCGATCGGCACGATCTCGTCGCGGAACCATCCCTCGCGCGTGGCGTGCGCGGCCTTGCGGTGGCTCTCGGCCGCATAGCGGTCCTGTTCGTCGCGGCGCACCTTGAAGTGCTCGGCGACGTGTTCGCCGGCCATGCCCATGTGGCACTGCTCGAACGCGCACCACAGCCCGTCGGTGATCATCGCGTCGACGATCGTGCCGTTGCCCATGCGCAGCCCTTCACGGACGCGCGGCAGGAGATAGGGCGCGTTGCTCATCGACTCCATGCCGCCGGCCACGGCGATGTCGATGTCCCCGGCGACGATGCCTTGCGCGGCGAGCATCACGGCCTTCAGGCCCGACCCGCACACCTTATTGATGGTCATGGCGGCCACGTGATCGGAGAGACCGCCGTGCAAGGCCGCCTGCCGTGCGGGATTCTGGCCTTCGCCCGCGGTGACGACGTTCCCCATGATGCATTCGTCGATCGCGGCCGGCTCGAGGCCCGCCCGCCGGACCGCTTCGCGCACGGCCACGGCGCCGAGCTGCGGGGCGGTGAAGTCCTTGAGGCCGCCGAGAAACCTGCCGGTCGCGGTCCGGACGGCCGAGAGGATTACGGGTTCACGCATACATCCATCCGGATGACGTGATCGTCGCCGAGCAGCATGCGCAGGCGTGTGAGCACGACGTCGCGCGCACGCTCGAGCTCCCGCGCCCACCGCGCATCGCGCACGTGCACGCGCAGCACGCCGCCGGCGTCGAGGTCCACGGCCGTCACGCGCGCCAGCGCGGGACCGACCGCGACCGACCACGCGAAGGCCGTTCGTTCTTGTGACGCGGGCTGCCGCCGGAGGATTTCCGCGAGCATCTTCGACGTCACGCTCTGAAGGGGAAGCACGATCGGCGATGTTACCATCAGACCCGAGATGCGCCTGATCCTTGCGTCGGCGTCACCGCGCCGCGCGGAGCTGCTCGCGGGCAGCGGGTTCGAATTCACGGTGCGGCCGGCGAACGTGGACGAGCGCCTGCATCCCGACGAAAGTCCCGAGCAGTACGTCCTGCGCGTCGCGCGCGACAAGGCCGATGCGATCGCGAACGAATGCCGGGACGCGGGCAGTACCGTCGTGGCCGCGGACACCGTCGTCGTCGCGCGCGGCGAGATCCTGGGCAAGCCCGCCGATCGGCTCGACATGATCCGCATGCTGACGCTCCTGTCCGGGACCGTGCACGACGTGTTCACGGGCGTCGTGATCGCGACGTCCGATCGGGAGCTGGCGGCGGCAGTGCGCACGCGCGTCAGCTTCGTCGCGCTCAGCCCGGAAGAAATCGACACCTACATCCAGACTGGCGAGCCGGAAGGGAAGGCGGGCGCCTACGCGATTCAGGGATACGCGGCCCGGTTCGTCGACTGGATCGACGGCTCGTGGTCGAACGTGGTCGGACTGCCGGTCGCGACCGTGTATCAGATGCTGCGGCGCGTGGGCGGCGCCTGAGCTCGCGTCACCAGGCGGCGTTTCCCGACTCCATTAAGTGAGGAGCGCGGCGTTGCGGGACCGGAAACGGCCCGCGCGGGCGCGAGAAATCCGGCGGGCACGCGAGTTCCGGCGGAAACGCCGCTTTTCGAGGTGCGGCCCAGCTGCAGAGACACGCCCGACTGGGTTATTCTGGGGGGGTAACGCTCTCGACAGGCTACCGATATGTCAAGCAGACCCATCAAGATCGGTGCGACCCTGCTCGTCATCGGCCTCGCGTTCGCGGGCCTGATGTACTCCACGCTCAGCGAAGGCACCGAGTTCTACAAGCACGTGGACGAAGTGATGGCGAACCCCGGGGAGTGGCAGGGCAAGCGCCTGCAGCTGCATGGGTTCGTCGTCGAGAAGTCGATCCTCCGCCGGCCCGACACGCTCGATTACCGTTTCCAGGTGCAGAGCAACGGCAAGGTCGTGCCGGTGCGCTACTCGGGCGTGGTCCCCGACACGTTCAAGGACGGCGCCGAAGTGGTGCTCAAGGGACGTCTCGGGCCTGACGGCTTCGCCGTCGAGAGGAACGGCGTGATGGCGAAGTGCCCGTCGAAGTACAACCCGCAATCGCCGGCCGGCACCGCCGGCAGTTAAGGTCTCCATGGCCACGCTCGGCACGTTTCTCCTGCTGGCGAGCTTTGTCGTCGCCAGTTACGCGCTCGCCAGCTCCGTCGCCGGCGCACGGCGGCGGTCGCGCCGGTTGATCGAAAGCGGCGTCGGCGCCTTCTACCTCGTCGCCGCACTGATGACCGTCGCGTCGGCGATCATCGTGCACGCGTTCGTCACCGGCAACTACTCGATCAAGTACGTCCAGCGCTACTCCGACAGCGCGCAGCCGCTCGCCTACAAATTCGCCTCCTACTGGGGCGGGCTCGACGGCTCGATCATGTTCTGGGTGTTCCTGCTCTCGGTCTTCGGCACCGTCGCGGTCGCGATGAACCGCGAGCGGCAGCGCGAGCTCATTCCCTGGGTGGTGGCGGTCATCTCCGCGACGGAGATGTTCTTCCTCTTCCTGATGGTGATCCACAACAACCCGTTCTCGACCTTTCTCGCGCAGACGCCCACCGACGGCAAGGGGCTCAACCCGCTCCTGCAGAACTTCTACATGGCGATTCACCCGCCGTCGCTGTACACCGGGTTCGTGGCCATGACGATTCCGTACGCATTCGGGATCGCGGCGCTCGTCACGGGACATCTCGACGATTCGTGGCTGCGGGCGGTGCGGCGCTGGACGATGATCGGATGGCTGTTCCTCACCTTCGGTCTCACGCTCGGGATGCTGTGGGCGTACGAGGAGCTCGGATGGGGCGGCTTCTGGGGCTGGGATCCGGTCGAGAACGCCGGCCTGCTGCCCTGGTTCACGGCGACCGCCTTCCTGCACTCCGTGATGGTCCAGGAGCGCCGCGGCATGCTGCGGGTCTGGAACGTCACGCTGGTCATCGTCACGTTCTTCCTGACGATCTTCGGCACGTTCATGACGCGCTCCGGCGTCGTGCAGTCGGTGCACGCGTTCGGCGAGGACCGCGAGCTGGCGTGGATGTTCACCGTCTTCATGGTGTCGCTGCTGACGTTCAGCTTCGGGCTGGTCATCTACCGGTTGCCGCTGTTGAAGGCGCGGCACGAGCTCGATTCGTGGGCGTCGCGCGAAGCGGCCTTCCTGGCCAACAACTGGATCCTCCTCTTCTCGGCGTTCTTCGTCCTGTTCGCAACGATGTTCCCGACGTTGAGCGAAACGCTGACGGGGCAGCGCCTCACGGTCGGTCCGCCGTTCTTCAACAAGTGGATGCAGCCGATCGGGCTGCTGCTCCTCGTACTGACCGGGATCGGTCCGCTGCTCGCGTGGCGGAAATCGAGCCGCGCCGCGATGCTCGATCAGTTCGCCTGGCCGGCGGGAGCCGCGCTCGTGACCGCGGGGGCGGTGTACGCGTTCGGCATTCCGATGTGGGCGTCCGGGATCTGTTTCGCGCTCTGCGCGTTCGTGTTCGTGACCATCGCGCAGGAGTTCATCGGCGGCGCTCGCGTCCGCCGCGGCGCCACCGGCACCGACTTCTTCACCGCGATCATCGGGCTCGTCGGACGATCGCGGCGCCGCTACGGCGGCTACATCGTTCACCTCGGCATCGTGCTGATGTTCCTCGGGTTTGCGGGGCAGGGCTTCAAGCGGGACCTGCAGGTGCTCTTGAAGCCGGGCGAGCACGCGACCCTCGGCAGGTTCACGATCCAGCACGACGCGCTGACGGTGACGAGCGACGAACAGAAACAGATGATCACCGGCCGCGTCACCGTGTCGCGCGGCGGCGCGCCCATCGCGGAGATGACGCCGGCGAAGTGGTTCTTCAACAAGCACGAGCAGGAGCCGACGACGGAGGTGGCGATCCGCCGCGCGGCCGGCGAGGACCTCTACATCGTGCTCGCGGGCTATGACGTCGCCACCCAGACGGCGACCTATACGATTACGATCAATCCCCTGATCAACTGGATCTGGCTCGGGTTCGGCGTCCTCGCGTTCGGCACCGGGCTCGCGCTGCTGCCGGAGAGCGCGTTTGCCTTCGCGACCGCGAAACTGCCCGCCGAAGCGGCGGCGACGACCGTGCTGCTGCTGGTGCTGCTCGTGCTGCCCGTCACCGCGCGGGCGCAGCCGGTGTCCTCGTCGCCGGAGGGTCAGGCGGTCCAGAAGAGCGAGCTTCGGAAGCAGCTCGAGAGCGACATCATGTGCACGTGCGGCTGCCGTGCGCCGATGAACAACTGCCCGATGGGCCCGAGTTGTCATGGGCTGCAGGAGCTGAATCCGAAGCTCGATGGGATGCTCGCGCAGGGCATGAATCGCGACCAGGTGCGCGCCGCCATGGTCGCGTGGCACGGCGGGCAGGACATCCTGACCGCCCCGATCGACAAGGGGTTCAACC
>JABFWM010000479.1 GCA_013362195.1 Acidobacteriota bacterium | reverse complement strand
CCGCCTGACGCCGCGCCGGCTGCTCGATGGTGCGCGCCACCTCGTGATGCCGCGCGACCAGCGCGTCGAGCGCCGACAGCGCGCGCCTCTCGTCCGCGTACGCGAGGTCGGCCACCGCGAGCAGACCAGCGGTCACCCCCGCGAGCGCCGACACGACGACGACGCGGGGGCCGCGTTGCCCGCCGACGATCGCGGCGGCGCGCCGTATGGCGTCGGCGTCGGCGACCGATGTGCCTCCGAATGTCAGCACCAGCAGCTTTGCTCCGTCCCACACAGCCGGCGTCCGTTCATCGCCCACCCGGACCGCAGCCCCGCTCGCGTGAAAAGAAAATAAAAAACCCGCCGTTCGGTCCGGCGGGTTGCTGTAGGCACGCGATTGAGATTGTCGATCAGGGTGCTCAGGCAGAACCGCCACCGGACGTGCGAATTCGCGTAATGCAATTTCGCATCGTGGTGGTGCTGAGGTTCTGCGGACAGCGGCCCATTGCGGCGAGTATATGTAGCGCTCGGCGGGCGCGTCAAGGGGCAAATCGCGGCATCCATAATGGCCATTTATCATCCAAGAAACATTATAAGTTTGACAGCGAGTTGCCCCGGCCCGATGATGATCCCCATGACGAAAGTCGTTGGGGTGTCGGTCGTCATTCGACTGCTGGGAATTACGGCCCTTCGGGCCGGATGACGCCCCTGCTTCAGCACGACAGTGGATTCGGGGCCGTCATCCAGCACAGATGACGGCCCTTTTTGTTAGGACAGGGCGGGCGGCTGGCGCGTCTGCAGACCCCGGCCTCCGCCGGAATGGGGGCAGGCCGGCGCGGGCGAGGCGCCGCAGCGAGGACGGGAGCATCGGTGGCAGAGCATCCATTGAAATGGCAGAGCGGTGGCATTACGGAAGGGGCGAGCCGCGCCCCCGCCCGGGCGATGCTCCGGGCGTCCGGATTCGATCGCGAGGCGCTCGCCAGACCGATCGTCGGCATCGCGAACACCTGGACGGAAATCGGTCCGTGCAATTACCACTTGCGTGAGCTCGCCGCGTCGCTGAAGGACGGCATCCGCGCCGCCGGCGGCACGCCGATGGAGTTCAACACCGTCTCGATCTCCGACGGCATCACGATGGGATCGGCGGGCATGCGCGCGTCGCTCGTGAGCCGCGAGGTCATCGCGGACTCGATCGAGCTCGTCGCGCGCGGCAATCTCTTCGACGCGCTCATCGTCCTGGTCGGATGCGACAAGACGATCCCGGCCGGCGCGATGGCGCTCGCGCGGCTCGACATCCCCGGCGTCCTCCTCTACGGCGGATCGATCGCGCCGGGACACGTACAGGGACGGGACGTCACGATTCAGGACGTGTTCGAAGCGGTCGGCGCGCATGCGGCCGGCAAGCTCACCGACGCCGGCCTCTGCGAGATCGAAGAGCGCGCCTGCCCCGGCGCGGGCGCGTGCGGCGGGCAGTTCACCGCCAACACGATGGCCACCGCGTGCGAGTTCCTGGGCATCGCGGCGATGGGCAGCGGTGACGTGCCCGCCACGGATCCGGGAAAACAGCAGGTCGCCGTCCGCACCGGCGCGCTCGTGATGGACGTGCTGCACCACGACCGGCGTCCCTCGAAAATCCTGACGCGTGCGGCGCTCGAGAACGCGATCGCCTCGGTCGCCGCAACCGGCGGCTCGACGAATGCGGTGCTCCACCTGCTCGCGATTGCGCGGGAGGCCGGCGTCGCGCTCGACATCGCCGACTTCGACAGGATCAGCGCGCGCGTCCCGCTTCTCGCCGACCTCAAGCCGGGCGGACGGTTCGTTGCGGCCGATCTGCACGCCGCGGGCGGCACGCGCCTTGTCGCCAAGCGCCTCCTCGAAGCGGGCGCGCTGCACGCGGACATGCTGACGGTCACCGGACGTACGCTCGGCGACGAGGCGGCGGGAGCGACGGAAACGGCGGGACAACAGGTGGTCCGCTCCGCGAGCGCGCCGCTGAAGCCGACCGGCGGGCTGGTGATCCTGCGCGGCAACCTCGCGCCCGACGGCTGCGTCGTCAAGGTCGCCGGCGCCGATCACCTCACGCATCAGGGACCCGCGCGCGTGTTCGATTCGGAAGAGGAAGCGTTCGCGGCGGTGCAGGGCGGACGCATCACCCACGGCGACGTCGTGGTGATTCGCTACGAAGGGCCGAAGGGCGGGCCCGGCATGCGCGAGATGCTGGCGGTGACCGCGGCGATCGTCGGCGCCGGCCTTGGCGATTCGGTCGCGCTCGTCACCGACGGACGGATCTCAGGCGCGACCCGCGGATTGATGGCCGGGCATGTCGCGCCCGAAGCGGCGACCGGCGGGCCGATTGCCGCCGTCCGCGACGGCGATCGCATCACGTTCGATCTGAAGGGGCGCACGATTCGCGTCGAGATCAGCGACGCGGAACTCGCGTCGCGGCTCGCGCGCTGGACACCGCCGGGTGCCCGCTACGCGGACGGGGTGATGGGCAAGTACGCGCGGCTGGTGGGATCGGCCGCCGAAGGCGCGGTGACCTCCGCGGCGCATGTGACCGAGCGGACGGATCAGAAGTCCGGCGTCGGCGCGTAACGTATGTGATGTCGGCCACGCATAGACACGAATAGACACCGACAGGGATTCGGATAAGGACCGCTGAATGTCTTCGACCAAACGCACGGGAGCGCAGATTCTCTGGGAATGTCTGGTGCGCGAAGGGGTGACCGAAGTCTTCGGATATCCCGGCGGCGCGATCCTTCCCGCCTACGACGCGATGCTCGACTACCCGATCCGGCACACGCTGGTGCGGCACGAGCAGGGCGCGACGCACATGGCCGACGGGTACGCGCGCGCGAGCGGCAAGGTCGGCGTCGCGATTGCGACCTCGGGGCCTGGCGCCACCAATATGGTCACCGGCATCGCCACCGCGATGCTGGATTCGTCGCCGATCGTCTGCATCACCGGCCAGGTGGGGAGCCGCCTGATCGGCACCGATGCGTTCCAGGAGATCGACATCACCGGCATCACGCTGCCGATCACCAAGCACAATTACCTGGTGACCAGCGCGCAGGACGTCGCGGCCGCCGTGCGCGAAGCGTTCATGGTCGCGCGTTCCGGGCGTCCCGGTCCGGTGCTGATCGACATCACCAAGGACGCGCAGCAGGCGTCGTGTGAGTTCGATTGGGACGCCGCGGCGCCGGTGGTGCCGGGCTGGCGCGAAGCGCCGCCGCTCGCCCGCCCCGAGCTCCAGCGCGCCGCCGAACTGATTGCCGCCGCTCGCCGTCCGGTGATCCTCGCCGGGCACGGCGTCACGATCTCCGGCGCCGAGCAGGGGCTCCGCGCGCTGGCCGAACGCGCCCACATCCCGGTCGCGGCGACGCTGCTCGGCATCGGCGGCCTGCCCGCGTCGCACCCGCTGAACCTCGGCATGATGGGGATGCACGGCGAGGCGTGGGTCAACCTCGCGATCCAGGAGGCGGATCTCCTGATCGCGTGCGGCATGCGGTTCGACGATCGCGTCACCGGCAACCTCAAGACCTACGCGCCGCACGCCCGCAAGATTCACATCGAAATCGATCCGTCCGAGATCAACAAGAACGTGAAAGTGGACGTCGCGCTCGTGGCCGATCTGCGCGACGTGCTGGAGAAGCTCGTCCCGCTCATCGGCGCCGGCGATCGCCGCGAGTGGCTCGCCCGCATCGGCGAGTTCAAGGGAGACTCGGCGGTCCGCGACATCCAGTCGCTGCCCGACGACGGCCACCTCTACGCCGCGCACGTCATCAACGATCTGTGGCGCGCCACCCGCGCGCAGGACACCATCGTCGTGACCGACGTCGGCCAGCACCAGATGTGGGAAGCGCAGTACTACCACCACGAGCATCCGCGTTCGCTGATCACGTCCGGAGGCCTCGGCACGATGGGCTTCGCGGTGCCGGCGGCGATCGGCGCGAAGCGCGCGCGCCCGGAAGCGGACGTCTGGGCGGTCGTCGGCGACGGCGGGTTCCAGATGACGATGTGCGAGCTCGCGACCGCCGTCCAGGACGGCATCAACATCAAGGTCGCGATCATCAACAACGGCTATCTCGGCATGGTGCGGCAGTGGCAGGAGTTCTTCTACGAGCGCCGCTACGCCGCGACCCCGCTCTCCGGTCCCGATTTCGTGAAGCTCGGCGAAGCGTTCGGCATCCGCAGCCGCGCCGTCGCCGCCCGCGCCGACGTGCTGCCGGCGATCGCCGACGCGACGGCCCACGAAGGCCCGGTCGTCGTCGACTTCCGGGTCGAGCAGGAAGACACGGTGTATCCGATGGTGCCGGCCGGCGCCGATCTGCACGCGATGATCCGGCGGCCGAACCCGATTGTCGAGACCGCGGCCGATTGAGAGGCCATACCAGCCTGACGGCGGATCACGAAGACCCTAACGGGTCTCGAAGGCCACGAAGACGGACGAAAAGTTTTGTCTGGTGTTTGCGTCGTGAGCTTCGTGGCACGCCGCAGGCCGTGACGAGTAAACGCTTTGGGAGCCTGATACCGTGACACTGCATACCTTCACCGTTTACGTCGAGGATCGGCCCGGCGTGCTGAATCGCGTCGCCTCGCTCTTCCGCCGGCGCGGCTTCAACATCCAGTCGTTGAGCGTCGGACACAGCGAGACCGCCGGCGTGTCGCGCATGACCGTCGTCGTCGAGACCGACGCCGGAGGCGCGTCGCGGATCAAGGCGCACCTCTACAAGCTGATTCACGTGGTGCGCGTCGAGGACATCACCGACCGCGCGTCGGTCGTCCGCGACCTCGCGTTGATCAAGGTGAGCGCGAATCACCACAATCGCGCCGAGGTGATGCAGCTCGCGCACGCCTTCCACGCCCGGGTGGTGGACATCGCGCCGGAATCGCTGGTCGTCGAGATGGTGGGATCGGAAGCGAAGATCGACGCGCTCGTCGAAGTGCTCAAGCCCTACGGGCTGCTCGAGATGGTGCGCACGGGCCGCGTCGCGATGGCGCGGGGATCCGGCGCGGGCGTGTCGGCGAACGTGTCGCGCCTGCCGTCGGAAGCCGAAGAAGGGGTGTCGTACAGCGTGTAGCAGGCACGCACGGTGCGCCGGCACGGGAGCCGCGCGGGGGTCCCCGCGAGGACCGGGCCGGGCGCCGGGGCGGAGCCTCATGGAGGGGTAGATGCCGAAGGTGTATTACGACGCGGACGCCGACCTGTCGCTGGTCCGGGGCCGCAAGGTTGCGGTGCTCGGCTATGGATCGCAGGGACACGCGCATGCGCTGAACCTGCGCGACAGCGGGGTCGACGTGCGCATCGGGCTCCCATCGTCGAGCCGGTCGCGCGCGAAGGCGCAGGCCGACGGATTGACGGTCCTCGAACCGGCCGCCGCGTCCGCCTGGGCCGACGTGATCATGGTGCTCGTGCCCGACACGATTCAGGCGGCGCTCTACACAGAGGCGATCAAGCCGAACCTGACCAAGGGCAAGACGCTGATGTTCGCGCACGGCTTCAACGTCCGGTTCGGCACGCTCGATCTGCCGAAGGACATCGACGTCTCGATGATCGCGCCGAAGTCGCCGGGCCACCGCGTCCGCGAGCTGTATCAGGAAGGCGCCGGCACGCCGGCGCTCGTCGCCGTGCACCAGGATGCGAGCGGCAAGGCAAAGGCGTTCGCGCTGTCGTATGCGAAAGGCATCGGGGTGACCCGCGCGGGGGTCATCGAAACGACGTTCGCGGAGGAGACCGAGACGGACCTGTTCGGCGAGCAGGCCGTGCTGTGCGGCGGCGTGAGCGCGCTGGTCAAAGCGGGGTTCGACACGCTCGTGCAGGCCGGGTATCAGCCGGAGATTGCCTACTTCGAATGCCTCCACGAGCTGAAGCTGATCGTCGATTTGATGTATCAGGGCGGCCTGAACTACATGCGCTACTCCGTCAGCGACACGGCGGAGCACGGCGACTACACCGGCGGGCCGCGGCTCATCACGGAGCAGACCCGCGCCGAGATGCGCAAGATGCTCGAGGAGATCCAGAACGGCACCTACGCGAAGCGCTGGATCGACGAAGACAAGAAGGGGCGTCCGTGGTTCAACGAGACGCGCGCCAAGGAGCGGCAGCACCAGATCGAGAAGGTCGGCGCGCAGCTTCGCGCCATGATGCCGTTCCTCAAGCCCAAGACGGCGCCGGAGCCTGCCGGCGTCGCGTGACGGCGACGCGATGGATCTGAGGCAGCTCGAGATCATCCGGGCGATTGCCGAGACCGGCTCGTTCACGCGAGCCGGCGCGCGGCTGCACGTCTCGCAGTCGGCGATCAGTCGTCAGATCCTGCTGCTCGAGGAAGAGCTGAAGGAGCCGCTCTTCCTCCGCGTCGGACGCCAGGTGCAGATCACGCCGGCGGGCGAAGCGCTGCTTCAGCTGAGCCACCGCATGTTCGCGGACATCCGCGAGACGTGCGCGTCGATCGTGGACAACCAGAAGACGTTGAGCGGCACGGTCAACCTGGTGGGCGGCATGACCGTGTGCCTCTACGTCTTCCCTCGCCTGCTGAAGGAATTTCGCCGCCTCCATCCCGACGTCGACATCAAGATTGCGACCGGCGGCACGCAGCGCCTGCTGCGGCGGATCCGCTCGGGGCGCGCGGATCTCGGCCTGCTCACCCTGCCCATCACCGAACCGGGGCTGACGACCGTCTCGGCGCTGCGCGAGGAATTGATGCTGGTGATGCCGCCGGGGCATCCGCTCGAGCGGGCGAAGCACCCGCTCGACCCCGCCGCGCTCGTCGGCGAGCCGTTCATCATCTTCGAGCCGGGCTCCAACACCCGGCGCGTCCTCGACGCCTTCTTCCTGCGCGAACAGATTCAGCCGAAGTTCGTCACCGAGACGGAAAACGTCGAGATCATGAAGGCGATGGTCGCGAGCGGCCTCGGCATCACCATCGTGCCGTTTCAGAGCGTCGCGCAGGAGGCGCGCAACGGCACGGTCTCGGTCGCCCGCATCCGCGGGCCACAGCTGGTGCGCGAAACCGGGTGGGTGTATCGCACCGGCGAGCGCGTGCCGCGCGCCGTCCAGGAAATGATGGCGACGCTCACGCGCATCCTGCCGCAGCTGCAGCTTTCCGCCGACAGCCGGCCGCCGATTGACGCGGCCCCCGCGATTGCCGCACGCCGACGCCAGAAAAGCGGATAATGGCGCGGCATGCGCCTGACGGAACGCGAGATCGACAAGCTGCTCGTTTTCACGGCCGCTGAAGTCGCCCGGCGGCGCCGCGCCCGCGGCCTCAAGCTGAATCATCCCGAAGCCGTGGCGCTCATCACCGCGGAAGTCCTCGAGGGCATCCGCGACGGACGGAGCGTCGCCGATCTGATGACATTCGGCGCCGGCATTCTCGGCCGCCACGAGGTGATGGACGGGGTGCCCGAGATGATCCCGGAGATCCAGGTCGAAGGCACCTTTCCCGATGGCACCAAGCTGGTGACGGTGCACGATCCGATTCGGTGAGCCGTCGTGGTCCCCGGCGAATACCTGCTGCGCACCGAGCCGATCGAGTTGAACGAAGGACGCCCCACCGTGCGCGTCCGCGTCGAGAACACCGGCGATCGTCCGATCCAGGTCGGATCGCACACGCACTTCTTCGAAGTGAACCGTGCGCTGCGCTTCCCGCGCGCGACCGCCTACGGCCATCGCCTCGATATTCCCGCCGGCACGTCGCTGCGCTTCGAACCCGGCGAAGGGCGCGAGGTGGCGCTGGTGCCGTTTGCAGGCACGCGCACCGTTTGCGGGATGAGCGGGCTCGTCAACGGGCCGCTCGATGCGCGGCGCGATGCGGCGCTGCGCGACCTTCGCTCACGAGGGTTCCTCGACACGCCATGAAGATCGCGCGCGACGCCTACGCGGGACTCTATGGGCCGACCGCCGGCGACCGTGTCCGGCTCGGCGACACCGGCCTCGTGCTGCAAATCGAGCGCGACTTCGCGCGCTACGGCGAGGAAGTGCCGTTCGGCGGCGGCAAGGTCGTGCGCGACGGCCAGGGGCAGGCGCAGACCACGCGCGCCGAAGGCGCGCCCGACCTCGTCATCACCAACGTCATCGTGCTGGATCACTGGGGCGTGGTGAAGGCCGACGTCGGCGTAAGGGACGGCCGCATCGTCGCGATCGGCAAGGCCGGCAATCCCGGCATTCAGGACGGCGTGACCCGCGGCCTCGAGATCGGGCCGTCAACCGAGATCATCGCCGGCGAGCACCGCATCCTCACGGCGGGCGGCATCGACTCGCACATTCACTTCATCAGCCCCCAGCAGGCGTGGGAAGCGCTCTACAGCGGCATCACGACGATGATCGGCGGCGGCACCGGACCGGCAGAAGGCACGCGCGCGACGACCTGCACGCCCGGCGAGTGGCACATCCACCGCATGATCCAGGCGACCGACGACCTGCCGCTCAACTTCGGATTTCTCGGCAAGGGCAACGCATCGCGCCAGGAGCCCCTCGCCGAGCAGGTCCGCGCCGGCGCGATCGGGCTGAAGCTACACGAAGACTGGGGCACCACGCCAGCGGCGATCGACACCGCGCTCCGGGTCGCCGACGCCTTCGACGTGCAGATCGCCATCCACACCGATACGTTGAACGAGTCCGGCTTCGTCGAGGACACGCTCGCCGCGATCGCCGGCCGAACGATCCACACCTATCACAGCGAAGGCGCCGGCGGCGGCCACGCGCCGGACATCCTGAAGGTGTGCGCGCATCCCAACGTGCTGCCGTCGAGCACGAACCCGACGATGCCGTTCACGGTGAACACGCTCGACGAGCACCTCGACATGCTGATCGTCTGCCATCACCTGAACGCCCGGGTGCCGGAGGACGTCGCGTTCGCGGAATCGCGCATCCGCCCGGAGACGATGGCCGCCGAAGACGTGCTGCACGATCTGGGCGCGATCAGCATGATGTCCTCCGATTCGCAGGCGATGGGACGCGTCGGCGAAGTGATCGTGCGGACCTGGCAGACCGCGCACGTCATGAAGGCGGCGCGCGGCCCCGGCGCGGGCGATCCGCCGGACCACGACAACGCGCGCATTCGACGCTATCTCGCGAAGTACACGATCAACCCGGCGCGCGCGCACGGCATCGCCGACTACGTCGGCTCGATCGAGGTTGGCCGCTATGCGGACCTCGTGCTGTGGTCGCCGGCGTTCTTCGGCGTCAAGCCGGATCTCGTGATCAAGGGCGGCGCGATCGCGGCCGCCGCGATGGGCGACCCGAATGCCTCGATACCGACGCCGGAGCCGGTCCGCTATCGTCCGATGTTTGCCGCGCTCGGGCGCGCGCCCGGCGCGGTGGCGTGGACGTTCGTGTCGCAGGCGTCGCTCGACGAGCGGCGCCTGCCCGCGGCGCTGTCGCGCACGCTGCTGCCGGTGCGCGGCACCCGCCGCATCGGCAAACGCGACATGATCCACAACGACGCGCTGCCGCGAATCGACATCAACCCGGACACCTACACCGTCACCATCGAGGGTGAGCCGATTGTGCCGCGTCCGGCGGCGTCGCTGCCGCTGGCGCAGCGCTACTTCCTTTTCTGAGCCATGGCTGCACAGGACGATCCCCTCATCATCAAGGCGCTGCCGGAGGATCATCATCCGCACGCGCTCGAAATCGACATCGTCGCGATCCCGATGACCGCGCACGATCGCCGGCGCGTGCGGCGCGTGATCGAGGCGAGCGACGGCACGCGCCTCGCCCTTGAGCTGCCGACCGGGACGGTGCTGCATCCCGGTCAGGTCATCCATCGCAGGGGGGAACGCGAGTACATGGTGACGGCCGCCCCGGAGGACGTCCTGGTCGTGAGGCCGCGGAGCGTCGAAGAAGCCGCGCGCATCGGCCACCTGATCGGCAACCTGCACCGCGACCTCGAGGTGCACGGCGGCGATCTGGTCGCCCTTGCCGACGACTCGCTCGCCGACCGGTTGTCGCGGGCGGGCGTGCCCTACGAACGATCGATGCGGCCCTTTCAGGGGCGCGCCCCCGGCGAGCACGCGCACTGATCAACGGGAGGCGCCGAAGGCGCCGGGAGACCTTGCGATCCGGGACGTCGAACCGTATGGAAGGACCATCGATGGCTTCGCGTGAGGCGCGTGCGCTGCTCCGGCTGCTCCAGCTGTTCGACTCGCAGTTTCCGATTGGCGCGTTCGCGCATTCGGGGGGCGTGGAGACCTATGCGGCCGAGGGCGCGGCGCTGCCCGAGCTGCGCGAGATCCTCCAGAGTCAGATCGCGCTCGGCTGGGGACGCACCGAGCTGGCGGCGGCGTGTCTCGCCTGGCAGGCCGCCGCGGACCCGGTGCAGCGCGGCGCGCTTGCGGCGCGTGTCGATGCCATCAAGGTGATTCCCGCGTCGCGCGACACGAGCGTCCGGCTCGGGCGGCGCCTGATCGCGCTCGTCGGCCGGATTCATCCCGCGCTGGCGTGCCACCTCGTCGTCGATCCGCCGCATCATGCGATCGTCGTCGGCGCGGTCGCGCGGCTGCTCGACGTCGATCGGTCGCCGATGCTCCTGGCTTTCGCGCACTCGCTCGCCGCCGGGACGCTGGCCGCGGCGACGCGGTGCATGCCGGTCAGTCCGGCGCAGGCGCAGGCGCTGCTCGTCGAGGTCCACGGCGCGCTGGCCGAGGCGTGCGCGCGCGTCGAACGCGACCCGGCGGATTCGCTGTGGTCGTCGACGCCGGCGCTCGACATCCGCGCGCATCAGCAGACGTACCTGCGGACCCGGTTGTTTCAGTCCTGAGAGTGACGCATGGCGACAGCGGAGTGCCGATTCACGGTGCCGATTGAGACGTGCCGCTTACGCGTGGCGACACGAGCGAGGCGGCCATGGCCCGCGTGACGGTTGGCGTGGGCGGCCCGGTGGGGTCGGGAAAGACGGCGCTGCTCGACGTGCTCTGCAAGCGCCTGCGCGATCGCTACAGCATCGCCGTGATCACCAACGACATCTACACCTACGAGGACGCCGAGTTCCTGATGCGCTCGGGCGCGCTGCCGCTCGAGCGGATCCGCGGCGTGCAGACCGGCGGCTGTCCGCACACCGCCATCCGCGAGGACACGTCGATCAACCACGAGGCGATCGAGGACATGATCCGCACGTTTCCCGACGTGCAGATTGTCTTTCTCGAGTCCGGCGGCGACAACCTGGCGGCGTCGTTCAGTCCGGAGCTCGTCGACGTGAGCATCTACGTGATCGACGTCGCCGGCGGCGACAAGGTGCCGCGCAAGGGCGGGCCCGGGGTGACGCGCAGCGATCTGCTGGTCATCAACAAGATCGATCTGGCGCCGTTCGTGGGCGCGGATCTCGACGTCATGCAGATTGACGCCAGCGCCGTTCGCCAGGCCAAGCCGATCGTGTTCACCAACCTGAAGACGGGCGAAGGCGTCGACCAGGTGATCTCGTGGATCCAGCACGACGTCCTGTTCGAGCCGATCGAACCGGGGTCTGACCCCACCGTCGGGGCCTGACCCCCGATTGGGGTCTGACCCCCGCGGGCGCGTGCGCGAGCGCGATTGGGGTCTGACCCCCGCGGGCAGTGGCGCAAGCGCGATTGGGGTCTGACCCCGGAGGGCGAGTGCACGGGCGCGATCGGGGTCTGACCCCGTTTCGCGTGAGGTCTGACCCCACTTGCCACCGCAGTGCGGTCGGCGGTGCGGCCGCGATCGGCGTCTGACCCCATTTTTCGCGTGAGGTCTGACCCCACTTGCCACCGCAGTGCGGGCGGCGGTGCGGCCGCGATCGGGGTCTGACCCCATTTCGCGTGAGGTCTGACCCCACTTGCCACCGCAGAGCAGGGCGAGTGCACG
>JABFWM010000266.1 GCA_013362195.1 Acidobacteriota bacterium | reverse complement strand
GCCGTTCCGGAAGGCGCACCAGCCCAGCCACCGGCGTTCACGTTCCGATACAACGAGGGCAGCCGCGCCGTCGAGATCAGGTTCGCCGAGCCGCTCGACCGTTTCCGCCCCGTCAACGTGGCCCTGACCGAGGGCATCACGAGCGCGGTCGACAATCAGCCCCTCGCGCCCTGGTCGTTCACCTTCACAACGGGATCGTGACTGTAGCTTCCGCCTTCAGGCGGAAGCTCCGGCTTCAGGCGGAAGGTCCGCCTTCAGGCGGAAGGTCGCGCGCGCCGAACTGGACCTCGAATTGCAGCGTAATATCTCGTCATGGACATCCTCACTGCGTTCGGCCGAACGATGGGATTTTCGTTCGCGGCGGGGATCAACCTCTACGCGACCGTCGCGATCCTCGGCCTGGCAAGCCGCTACGGCTGGGTGAACCTGCCGCCGCAGTACCAGGTGTTCGACAACACCTGGATCATTGCGGGCGCGCTCGTGCTCTACGTCGTCGAGTTCTTCGCCGACAAGATCCCCTGGCTGGACTCCGCGTGGGACGCGGTGCACACGCTGATTCGTCCGCTCGGCGGCGCGCTGATTGCGATTGCCACGATCGGCGACGTGTCGCCGGGCACCGAGACGCTGGTCGGGCTCCTCGGCGGCGCGCTGGCGACGACCACACACCTGAGCAAGACTGGCACACGCGCCGTTGCGAACGCCAGCCCCGAGCCGTTCACGAACTGGATCCTCAGCCTCGCTGAAGACGTGTTCGTGATCGGATTGGGGACGCTCGCGCTCAAGTATCCGGCGGCCGCGGCGATCGTGGTGATCGTCTGCCTCGCGTTGATCATCGCGTTCGCCACGTGGATCGTGCGAGCGGTGAGGCGCCGATTCGCGCGTCCCAGCCCGGCGAGTGCGTGACGATCGCCGGGTCTGAAGACCCGGCCTGCAATGGGTACGGAGGACGGACCGAGACCCGCCGCATTCCAGGACCGCCTGCAACCGTAGGCGGGTCTTTAGACCCGCCATCCAGCCGCTATTCCAGCAACCTCGCCACCTCTCCACGGACGCGTGCGACGAGCGCATCGCGATCGTCCATCGTCAGGCCCGCCGTCTCGATCGGCGTGCCGAGCCGAATGACGACCGTCACGGGATGGATGATCGGGCTCCCCTTCCGCATGGCGCTGCGCGCGCCCTTGATCGCCACCGGAACGATCGGCGCCTGCGCCTTGATCGCCATGATGAAGCCGCCCTTCTTGAACGGCAGCAGTTCGCCGGTGCGGCTGCGCGTGCCCTCGGGAAAGATCAGGAACGAGTGGCCGGCGCGCAGCGCGTCGACGGCCCGTTCGATGGCCGGCAGGCTCTGCTCGCGGTTGCCGCGCTGGAGCGGCACGAACCCGGCAAGATCGAAGGCACGCACGAGGATCGGCAGCTTTCGCAGTTCCGCCTTGTAGAGGATACGCAGCCGCGGGAAGAGCTCGTGCAGCGCGTCGAAGACGAGCGGCGGCTCGACGTTGCTCGCGTGATTGATGGCGTAGACGGCGGCGCGATCGCGCTGCAGGTGGGCGAGACCCTCGCGCACGACCCGGATGCCGCTCAGCGCGATGCCGATGCGGACGCCCCACAGGCCGACGCTGTAGAGCAGGCGCGGGCTGCCCGCGATGAACGCGATCAGCACGAACGGCGGCCCCATCACCAGCACGTAGAAGGAGACGACGAGGTAGGTCAGGAGCGAGCGGATGGCCGCGATGAGCGTGCTCATGCAGTGGCCGTACGCACGAAGGGCCGGAGGGGGAACCCTCCGGCCCGAAGATGCGCCACGGCCCCGGTTACGATGCCTTGGCCGTCCGGCGCGCGCTGACGCGGGTGGTCGGCGCGGCTTTGGCGGCCTTGGCGCGCGCGATCGATCGAGTCTTGGTCGCAAAGCAGCGCTCGAGCGCGCGATCGACCTTTTCCTCGACCGATTCCGATTTCTCGCGCGAGACTTCGGAGATCTCCGAGATGACGAGGAACTTCGCGCGATCGAGCATCCGCTTTTCACGGAACGACAGGTTCTTCGAGCGCGCCAGGAAGGTGAGGCTCTTGAGCACCTCCACCACGTCGTAGATCGATCCGGTCCGCATGCGGTCCGAATTGTCCTTGAAGCGGCCCTTCCAGTTTTGATGATTGTCGATCTTGCCGTCTCCGAGGAGGCCGAAGAGCCGATCGATCTCCCCGTCGCCAATCGCGCGCCGGAGGCCGACGCCGTCGACGTTATCCACGGGCACGAGCACGGTGGTTTCGTTCGCTACCATGCGCAGATGGTAGAAGCCGCACGTGGTGCCGAGGATAGTTTTGGTTTCGATGCCTTGAACGACTCCGAGTCCATGGTTTGGGTAAATGACCTTATCACCAACCTCGAATGTCACATGTCCCCCACAGCAGCAAGCAAGGTGAGTCGGAAGGGTGTGCAAGCCCCGAGCAGTTCGTTCAGTATACAGGAACGTGCGCGCAAAAGGCAAGAAAACAGGCCAAAAATCGCGAGTTTCGCAACTGTAGAGCTTGCTAGTGCAAAGAAGTCGCCCTGCGGGATGACTCGCTCTGGTCTGGAGTGTGTTCTCTAAAGGCGGGCGCACAAACGACTTGCGGCCGAATGCCCCAGTCCGTCAGGCGGCGCGGTAGCGGCTGAGGGCCAGGTCGAGAATTTCGCCGATGAGCTGCGTATAGGTGCGTCCGGCCTTGCGCGCGGCCAGCGCGAACTCCGCTTTGGAGGCCAGCCAGGGATTGGGGTTCGCCTCGATGACGGCGACCCGGCCGTCGGGCCGCAGCCGCATGTCGATGCGCGCGTAGTCGCGCAGCTCGAGCGCCTGAAAGACGGCGACCGCCGTCTGCTGCAGCGTCGCCGCCGTGTCGTCCGGCAGATCGTCGACGACCGCCGATTTCGTGTCGCGATAGGCGCGCGTGCCCTTCCCCCACTTCACTTCCGCGCCCGCGATCCGCGGCGTCCCTTCAGGCAGCCTCGAGAGATCGAGCTCGACGACCGGCAGCGCCGCCGGATTGTCGTTGCCAATGACGCCCACGTACATCTCGCGCCCCTCGACGTACTCCTCGATCAGCACCGGCGAGTCGAAGTTGGCGTGCAGCCAGTCGATCCGCTCCATCAACTCGCGGATCGAGTTGACGACGGCGTTGAACTCGATGCCGATCGATCCGTCTTCGCGCGCCGGCTT
>JABFWM010000262.1 GCA_013362195.1 Acidobacteriota bacterium | reverse complement strand
GAGCAAGGGCTCGCTGAAGCCGGCGGACGTGATCACGCTCGGGCCGCCCGTTCGCCACCCTGGCGGCGCGGTGATCGAGGACGCCGGGTTCGTCGCCGGCCTTGCCGTCAGTCCCGACGGCGCGTCGATCTATGCGACACAGCTCTACGGCCAGATGGTGCGCGCGATCGACCTGCAGCAGCGCACCGTCCGCGCGACCGCGGACCTGCCCGCGGAGCCGTACACGTGCCTCCTCTCCGCCGATGGCAAGACGCTGTTCGTGTCGCTCTGGGGCGGCGCGCGGGTGCTGCTGTTCGATGCCGCCACGCTCCAGTCCACGGGCGAGATCGCGGTCGGCGAGCATCCGAACGCGATGGTCCTGTCGAAGGACGGCACGCGCCTGTTCGTCGCGTGCGCGAACACGAACGGCGTGTGGGTGGTGGACCTCGCGACGCGCAGCGCCAGCGAGCAGATCTCGGTGGCGCTCGGCGCGAAGGCGCCGCCCGGGTCCACGCCCAACGCGCTCGCGCTCACGCCCGACGGCAGCACGCTGCTCATCGCGAACGCCGACAACAACACGGTGACCCTCGTCGACGTGTCGGTGGCCGGCAAGAGCGACGTCCGCGGCTGGATTCCGGTCGGGTGGTATCCGACCGGCGTGCTCGCCGACCGCGACGGGTCGCGCATCTTCGTGCTCAGCGGCAAGGGGCTGACGAGCGACGCGAATCCGCGCGGGCCGCAGCCGGGCGGTGCGCGCATCGACGCGCAATACACGGGCAACATGCTGCAGGGCGCCATCTCGATGATCCCCCTGCCGAACGCCGCCAGCCTCACCCGGATGACGCGACTCGTCCGCGATCTGACGCCGTACTCGGACGCGAGCCTGCTTGCGCCCGCCGATGCGCCGGCCGCCTCACCGATTCCCCGGCGGGTCGGCCTGACCTCGCCAATCAAGTACGTGTTCTACGTCATTCGCGAGAACCGCACCTACGACCAGGTGTTCGGCGATCTCCCGAAAGGCAACGGCGATCCGTCGCTGACGCTGTTCGGGGAAGAGGTGACGCCGAACGCGCATGCGCTCGCGGCCACGTTCACCACCTTCGACAACTTCTACGTCGACGCCGAGGTCAGCTACGACGGCCATGCGTTTTCGACCGGCGCGTACGCGACCGACTTCGTCGAGAAGATGTGGCCGGCCAACTACGGGCGCCGCGAGGGCATCTATCTCAGCGAAGGCGGCTACAAGATGCGGAACGCCTACGGCAACATCTCCGCGCCGCCGCACGGCTACATCTGGGACGCCGCAAAACGAGCGAATGTGTCGGTCAGAAGCTACGGCGAATTCGCACACTGGGAAGGAAAGACACCGCCGGTGACGGCCACGGTGCCGGGCCTCGACGGCCTCGTCCACCCGAGCTTTCCGCCGTTCGACCTGAGTATTCCGGACAACGACCGGCTCGACATCTGGCTCGAGGAGTTCAGGACGTTCGACGCCGACGGCACGCTGCCGCGGCTGTCGATCATCCGCCTCGGCGGCGATCACACGCAGGGGACGACGCCCGGCGCGCTGACGCCGCGAGCGATGGTCGCCGAGAACGACGTCGCCATCGGCCGTCTCGTCGAAGCCATCACCCGCAGCCGCTGCTGGAAGGAGTCGGCGATCTTCATCCTCGAAGACGACGCGCAGAACGGGCCGGATCATGTCGACGCGCATCGATCGCTGCTGCTCGCGATCAGTCCCTTCTCGCGTCGCGGCATCGTCGACAGCACGCTTTACACGACGTCGGCCGTGCTCCGCACCATGGAGTTGATTCTCGGGCTGCCGCCGATGAGCCAGTACGACGCGGCGGCGACGCCCATGTACAACGCGTTCCACACCAGCCCTGACCTCGCGCCCTTCACGCACCTGCCGGCCCGCGTGCCCATCGACGAGCGCAACGACTGGAATGCGCCCGGCGCCCAGGCGTCGCTCCGGATGAACCTGCAGGACGCCGATCTGGCGCCGGAGCTCGAGCTGAACCAGATCATCTGGGAGTCGATCCGCGGCAAGGGATCCGTGATGCCGCCGCCGCGCCGCACCGGCTTCATCAAGCCAATCGCCGGCGATGATGACGACGACGATTGATCGCCGCGGATTCGTCCGGATGAACACGGACGGATGTCGGCCGGGTCTCGAGACGCGGTATTGATCTCGATGAGTCCGTCCGTGTCCATCCGTGGTGTTATTTCTGTTTCGCGATCACCTTGTTCTTGATCTTCGCGTAGGTAGCCTGCGGGACGATCTTCTTGGTCACCAGTTCGTTCTTCGCCCGATAGGGCCGGCCGTCGATGATCTTCTGCGCGTAGGCGTCGCCGACGCCGGGCAGGGCCTGCAGCTGTTCTTTCGTCGCGGAATTCAGGTCGATGAGATCGGTGCTCGGCGTGGCCGCGTGAGCGGGCTTGGCGGACGCGCCCCCCTTCGCCGGCGCCTTCGCTTGCGCGAAGCTGGAAGATGCCGGCAGGGCGATGAGCGAGAGCGCGAACACCAACGTAGCGAATCGTCTGACCATCATGAAGCCTCCTGCGCGCAGTATATGAATCCCGCGGGCGCGCGGCTGTACTCGGCGGGGGTAATGTTCGAGGGACGCTGGCGGGAGCACCTGCCGCGCATGGCGGATCGCGCCGCGGTGCTGACGACCGTGAATGGCAGCCCGACGAATGCGGGGCTGCGCCGGACGGATCAATGCGCGGTCCGGCGGCCGTGGTTCCACACCACGGCGTACACCGCGAGCCACAGCGCCGCGCCGACCGCCACGTCGAGCAGGACCATCACCAGCCAGATGCTCAGCGGGCGCCGCGCGTAGGACCACGCGCACCAGTAGGCGAGCCGCATCGTGCCGATGACGGCCGCGCCCGTCAGCCAGGCGCGCAGCATCGCGCCGACGACGCGGAGATCGAACTGGCGCGACGCGAGCAGGAACGGCACGCACACCGCGAGCGCCGCCCAGTAATCGGCGGCGAGAAACGATCGGCCGTTCATCGCCTTCGCGAGCTCGCCCACGGTCAGCCCGATGACGAAGCCGCCGGCCGCGATCGCCGCCGGCGTGCGCAGCAGCGCCACCTGCGTATCGGCATCGTCGGCGTCGAGCAGCCGTGTCTTCGAGCGCGTTGGCGGACCGTATCCTCCGCCGCCGTTCGCGTGTGTGGTGCGGTCCATCATGTCGGTCACGCGGTCGC